>CAZVRL010000017.1:0-25312 GCA_964630285.1 uncultured Candidatus Peribacteria bacterium
TTGACGTCAGGGAAGTGGTAGAGCGTCGTGAGTTCATCTATACTATATGGGCACTTCTTTGTGAAAAATCCTGCGAGTTTGTGGCGGAAAGAAATCCAGTGTAGTGGCTTCATAATCCATCGAAAAGCTCCTTCGAGGAACTGATTGTTATCGAGCTCGTTACAATACTCGTTCGTAAAGACACTCGTCGAAGTGAGCATACTGTTGATACCGTTTTGTGCTGATTCTGCTGAGTCGCTCCCGACGAGTACGAGAATCGTACAATCAAAAGCACTCTGTGCAGCACTTTCGCCCACCATCTTCTGAGCCTCTTGTTCTGCTTGGTTAAAAATCTTGTATGAGTCACCACCACCTCCACCCATAGGATTGTCATCATTTTTGTTTTGGACAAAATTGGTCACGAGCCAGCCGAGAGGAGCGAGGAGTTTGCTCATCGAAGTGAGAGAGAAGAGAAAGCTTCCGCCTTGTTTGTATTTTCCTTTACTATAGAGTCCTGCGATTTCCTTTGCCTTATCGTTGTAGCTGTGAGAGAGAGGTTTTGCGACTATCTGGTAGACAGCGACATCAGTTTTTTTGAGACCACCAAAGACATTCGTAAATGTTGTGAGAGGATCTTCTTCGAAGTATTTGTAGGTCTTGATAGGGAAGTACTTATCATCTGCTTTTTTGATGCTGGTAGTACGAATAACGGCATGATTACCAGTGAAGCTGATATATTCTGATTTATCACGGATGACGACCTCTGCATCGGGGTATATGGAAGTAATGCTCTGAGAAATGGTATGAAAGAGGTTTCGATAAGTGACGAGAAAGAAATAGGCCTGCCCGTCTTTGTAGATAATCTCGTAGGAGATTTTTATATGATTGAATATGAAATTCATCACAGTAAACCAGAGTGATGTCGTCGATATCTTCCAAACCGCATTATGAACGAGGTTCATGATACCTATTTTTTCTTTGAAATCTTTCTTTGTCTCGTGTTCTTTATCGAGTTTTGAATCCGAACGTGGCAAAGAGATTTGCACGTAGACCAGAGTCGGTGAGAGAATAATCTCAAATGCGAGTCGTAAGATCCATCGTATAAAGAAAAATGCGACAATGGCTCACAATGCCCAGTAGAGCATCTCGAGACCGCTCATGCCTTGTGTGGCTTCTGTTGCCTTTGAAACAGCATCAGTGAGGGGAGTGACGAGGATTTCCGGAGTGGATGTTTTTGGTATGAAAATGCTTTGTGCCATAACCTTTCCCATATAATACCGAAAACTGCCCCAGTCTGCAAATGGTTTTGCGCATAAAATTCACACTTTCTTTACACAAAATCATAAAAATGTGTATAATAAATGTCGTTGAGAGTATTCCTGCTGATTTTCCCTTGAAATTCTTGATTTCCTGGCAGAAAAGTCTATAACTCCCAACACTTGTTCTCGTAAAGGGGGTGACCGGTTTCTATCGGCGCCTGTGGAATCATCTTTGCTTTTCGCACGATGTCTGTATCGGGCGTTATCACCAAAACAGACAAAATCTAAGTGCTAAAACACTTTCTTTCGGAGGACTTTCTCGCGTAAAAGCGGCATTTTCTCCTGCTGTCTACGCCTAGTGCGAGCCAGTAGTCACTTTCCTTCGGGACGACAGAGCAATTGCTCGTGACAACCTCACATAGGTGCATAGAAGGCCTATTTGTTGTACTAATTCTTCTCTCGTAGATCTGTGGCTGATAGGCACACTTATCTCCGTACTTCGTCTATCAACCATGTGTAATTTTTGTTTGATTTTCCCTACACTTGGTATCAAATCAAACTATAAAAGTAGACGGGATGGTACACACGCTGAGACATGGGTTCGATTCCCATCACCTCCACCAATATTTGTAAATTATTGATACAATATGGAGCCAGCACACTTTGATAATATACATACTCAGATTAAAGATTCATTTACTGATAAAAAAGAAAATAGAAATCTTATTTTGAATAGTAAATTCCAACTTTGATTAACTCAGTTGGATTTTTTCAAAGTTTTATGATGACTTGTAGTCGCTCTTAGCTCCGTAGCTTACTTATCAAAAAATCCTCATCCTGATTATTTTTCTTTAGGGATATCTTTTTTATTTTGAATTGCTGTTTTGTTTTTAGCTATCTCGTATACGCGGGAAACAATTGATAACCAATCTGATCAAATTGATGAATATGGCAATAAATATGATGATTTTCTGAACTTTCTGATAAGTAAATGACATGAAGCTATAACTAAAGATGATAAAGACATTTACTATGGCGCTGTTCAAAATTTATCAGATAACTTTAAACCCGAAAAAGCATCTCATAAGAGCTGCATTGGAGAATTTATGGTTTTTCTCTTTTATTCTTCGGTTTTTTTCTTAATTGCATCATTCTTTTTGAATCCATTTTTATTGTGCGGAAAAATACTTCTCGTAATTTCAATTTTAGCTCTTTCTTATGTACTGGCATTTTTCAATTGGGCCTATCCCATTGAGAGTATTATATCTAAGATTTTTCTAAGAAGATAACTGTGTCCCAACTCGAATTCCCAAATCTCTCACACAAACAATCCTATTTGGAGATGATTTCTAAGTGGGCGAGTTTTGAAACTGTCCCGACGAGTCCTGGGAAACTTTTTGCAGGTGAAAATTTCGAGGACTTTCTCTCCATCGTTGAACAAGACAAAACAAATAATCCTGACGGTGTAAATTCTCATCTCTTTTTTCTCGTAGAAAATGAGAGGATTTTTGGTGCCATCCAAATTCGTCACACGATAGATCATCCGAGACTTATTGAAGTAGGATGACATATCGGTTACGGTATTCGTCCCAGTGAACGAGGGAAGTGATATGCTACTGAGATGCTTCGTCTTGCTCTTCTCAAAGCAAAAGAGTTAGACCTTGAGAAGGTCTTGATTACTTGTCATGACGACAATATAGCCTCTGCAAAAGTAATCGAAAATAATGGAGGAGTATTTGAGAGGTATGCTTATCGTGACGAGAAAAAATACCGGAGGTATTGGATTACTGTTTAAAGTATTGATTTATGGCTATATGTATGTATTATTCTAGTACATATGGGTACAGTACTCTCCGAACATCAGAAGACGTTTCGAAAGTTGGTACAAACTCACATTAAAAAAAGTGGACAGGTAGTTCGTGTCTTGGCTGTGGCTGGGCCTAATGGTGGATGAAAGACAACGCTCATACGAGCTCTTATAAAAAAATTTCCAAAAATATTTACTGAAGTTACTCAGGTGAGCACTCGACCTCCGAGATATGATGACAGGGCACGGAGATTTGTGAGTCTGTTGAAATTTAAAAATGAAAAAATAATTCTGGGATGAATTGCGGGTATTTATGAATATTGATACGCGCTTCAGGATTTGATGTCTGCTATTTATACTAATAAAATTCTCATATTCGAAGGAATATCGAGGCTAGAAAAACTCAAAAAAATACTACAGAAAAAATTTATAGTGTCTGTTATCGTATGAGTCCTTCCTCCAGGCAGAAGTGTCCAGAATATAGTTGCTGTACTCGAGAAGAGATTATCTTCTCGTTCCACTTCTCAACAGAGTGATATCCAGAAAAAATTAGCCGAAGCGCAATACCGTATCATACCAGAAGTTCTCAAAAAAGCTGATTTGATAATAAGAAGTACTTCGTTTAAAACAGAGTCTGATGTAGAAAAGGTGATGAATAAAATCCGATGTATGATGTAGGTTTTTTGCCTTCATAACAACAGTTGTATGTCTATCAAATACGTACTAATTGTGAGATCAGATAACCTTTTCCAATCTCTCACAGAATTCTTCTAAATCTGAGAGATAGATGTGCTCACGAGTGGTGTGCATATTGTGACATGTAGCGCCAACAGAAACCCATTGAGTTCCAGGATATTTCCCCGCGAGGATACCGACTTCGACTGTTGCATGAGTTATGACGGTTGGGATTTTTGGTCCTTTTTTACCACTCATCGTCTCGGCGATATTTTGTATAAATTCATTTTCTGCATCAGCGTACCAGACAGGGGTTTCGTGGTCGAGTTCGTAGGAGAGAGTGTGGAGCTTGCTCTGAGGGAATTTCGCAAATGTGTCAGTGATTTTTCTCTTCATCGGAGCGATACCTCCTGGAGTGTTTGTACGGAGGAAGTATGCCCATTTCATTTTTCCTTCTTTGAGACGGAGTTTCCCGAGATTCCAAGAGGAGAGAGGTGATTCATCTGTGTCGTATGCTTGGACACCAGAGCCGACTTTGTAGAGGGGAGTCAGTATATCTTTTTGATAGTGTGCCTCGTAGTCTTCGTCGATGACTTTTACAGACAGACCTATGTCTTCGTTGTTGTACTTTTTCTGAAGAAGTTTTTCTCTTTTTTCGAGCCATGATTCGAGTTCTTCGATATCTCCATTGTGGAGAACTATGCCTCGTGCACTTCGAGGAATAGCATTATCTGCATCGCCTCATTTGATATCAGTGATACCGACGATATCTTCGCGTGTGTTTATTATATGCATGAGCTCCATGATGGCATTCCCTTGTCACTTGTGTATCTCGATTCCAGAATGTCCTCCAGCGAGACCAGAGACACGTATTTTGATTGTCTTTCCTTTTCGTGTTGTTTTCTTTGGTTCGTAGCGACAGGTGATGAGGAGTGTTCCTCCACAGCCGATTCCTATACTATCCGAATTGCACCAATCGAGATTCATGCCGTAGTTGGCACTGATAGGGAGATCGAGATCGTGCGCTCCGACGAGACCTATTTCCTCTCCCATGGTGAAGAGGAGCTCGAGCGATGGTCGCTCTTTCATCTCAGCGACTGCCATCATAGCAGCAACACCGATACCATTATCCGCTCCGAGAGTGGTTTTATCCCCCCAGAGTACGCCCTCTTTTTCGACGACTTTGACGCCTTCTTCTGACCAGTCATGTGATTCCTGAGCCACGCAGACCATATCCATGTGACCCTGGAGACAGAGTGTTTCTGGTGTACTTCCTGGTGCTTTGATGAGGAGATTTCCAGCTTCATCATCTTCATACTCCCAATCATTCTCACGTGCCCATGATATGAGCCATTTTTTGACCCTTTTTTCTTCATGAGAACGGCGAGGTATTTCAGAGAGCTCTAGAAAGTACCGAAGTGTTTTCTTATAGAGTGACATTAACCTGATTGTAGCGATAGTTTTAGACTTACAAGTACAATACTTGCGAGTTTTGGAACTTCTGTATAATCTCTGGACTATGATTCGACGCATTTTTCTCTTTGTACTCACCAATATCGCGATTATCGTGATGGGTACCATCGTACTGGGTCTTATCCAGCGAATTTTTGGTGTTGATATCACAGGTACACTCCATAGTTCATGGCTGTCTCTGGCTATCTTTGCTCTTTTTTATGGTTTCTTTGGTGCTTTTGTTTCTCTCTTTCTCTCCAAATGGATGGCAAAGAGATTTCATCACATGCAGATGATCACTCTGGATACACTCATGTCTGCGTCACCAGCTGAGAAACTCGTCTACAAAACAGTAGAAACTATCGCTCAAAAAAATGGTATTACTATGCCAGAAGTAGGTATTTATGAATCTCCTGAAGTGAATGCGTTTGCTACGGGTGCTACTCGTAACTCTTCACTCGTCGCTGTCTCAACTGGTCTCCTGAACCAAATGCAAGCTGATGAAGTCGAAGGTGTCGTCGCTCATGAAATGGCACATATCCTCAATGGTGATATGGTGACCATGACTCTCCTCCAGGGTGTTATCAATGCTTTTGTGATTTTCCTCTCTCGTGCTCTCGCCCATGTTATCTCTATGGCACTTCGAAAAGATGAAGAGGGATCAAATGGTTTTGTATATTTCGGTATTACCATCGTCCTCGAAATCCTTCTCGGTATCCTTGGTTCTCTCATCGTCATGGCTTATTCTCGTCGTCGTGAATTTGCTGCTGATGCAGGAAGTGCGACATTTGTCGGTAAAAGTAAGATGGTCAATGCTCTCCGCGCACTTCAGAGAATTCATGAAACAAACATTGCTATCCCCAGTGATCCAAAAATCGCAGCCCTCAAAATCGACGGAAAGACTTCTGGTTTTCTCCATCTGTTTGCGAGTCATCCTCCACTCGAAGAGCGTATACAGGCACTTCAAACCGCAGCTATTCTCTAATTTTTGTTTCTAAAATTTCTCTATGAGTTTTCTTCTTTTTTATAATCTGATTTGGTGAGAATTATTTCTGATTCTCTGTGGAGTGGTCTATATATTTTTCCATACTGGTCATGGCCTCTGGTCACGGGTGGGGAATTGGAAGGAATTTCAGATGTTCCGTCAAAAAGAGAGAACTCGTATCCGACGTCGCCACACTATCGAGCAAAAGAAAATCGATTCTCAGACTCGTCGTGAAGAAGTCTCTCTCAATGGTGTCAAAAAGAAGCTCTCAGCAAAAGATAAGCTCGCACTTCAAAATATCTACAAATCTGTCCAAGCAAAACTCGTGGTTCGTGAATACGAAGAAGCTCGTTCTCAGATTATAGAAGGTCTCATGATCGATCGTCATAACCAGGATCTCAACGTCCTCCTTGCTCAACTCTATGAGATGGAAGAAGACTACGAGAAAGCCGAGATTCTCTTCCGAGATATCATCCTCCACCATGATCCAAAGAAAGCTGATGCCTATATCTACCTCGGTAATAACCTCATCCATCAAGGAAAGCAGACCCTCGCGTATGATATCTTCAAGAAAGGTCTCGAGAAAGAACCACGAAGTATTCAGCTCCTGGAAACTCTCGGTGAGCTCGGCTACGAGCTTCACGAATATGAAGAAGCATTGCTCTACTCTCGTCGTCTCACAGAAGCTCAGCCAAAACATATACGTGGGTATGAACTCCTCGGTCTTTCTCATCTCCAGGTTGGCTCTGATCAAAAAGCATATGATGTCTTCCTGACTCTCCGAAAAATCGACCCTTACAATGAAGTCGTTCATGTCTGGCTCCCAAAAGTAGAGGAGAAGCTCGGTGTCCATCCTGATGCAAAACGTCTCTCTGACCGATAATATCTCTCTATGTCTGCCAAAATACCTCCTTCATCACTGGAATCAGAACGTAGCCTCCTGGGCTCTCTTCTGATAGATAAAGAAGGAGTCACACGTGTTGCAGATATCATCGCTTCTGATGACTTTTATGATGACAATCACGGTACTATCTACGCGACTATCATCGAGCTTTATCGAAAAAATCGTCCTATTGATATCGTGACTATTTCCGAAGCACTCACCACTATCGGACAGCTCGATAATATCGGATGAAACGCATACCTCGCTGACCTCACTATCGCTGTTCCGACCAGTGCACACGTTTTTGAATACGCACAAATCGTCAAAGCAAAATCAGTCCTCCGCAAGCTCATCAATACTGGTAATCTCATCGCTTCGTTTGGTTTCGACGAGGGGACAGAGATAAACACGCTTCTCGAAAAATCTGAGCAGTCACTCTTCAAAATCACACAGACATTTATCAAAAATAAACTCACGCATATCCGAGATATTCTCGACTTGCGTTATGAGGAATATGCTGGTATTCACGAGGATCCAAAACAGATAGAAAATTCTCGCATCATGACAGGGTTTCGTAACCTCGATAATAAGCTCCAGGGTTTACGAGGAGGGGACTTGGTTATCCTCGCTGCTCGTCCATCGATGGGTAAGACTGCTATGGCTCTCAATATCTCTCAGAATATCGCCAAGAAAAAAAACGTCGCTATCTTTTCTCTCGAAATGAGCAAAGAACAGCTCACCGATCGTATGGTGTGTGCGGCTATGGGTATCGACTCATGGAAACTCCAAAAAGGGGAGCTCACTGATGACGAATTCGCTCGTATCGGAGATGCTCTCTCGCAGCTCTCTACCTCGAGTATTTATATCGATGACTCAGCGAGTATGACACTCCTCGAAATCAAATCAAAGTGTCGTCGTCTCAAGATAGAGTCTGGACTCGACATGGTGATGATTGACTACCTCCAGCTTATCCAGGGAACAAATCCTATGAATCGTGTGCAGGAAATTTCTGACATTTCTCGTGGTCTGAAATCACTTGCTCGTGAACTCAATGTGCCTATTGTAGCTCTCTCTCAGCTTTCTCGTGCAGTGGAGAGTCGTGCGAGCAAAGAACCTATCCTCTCAGATCTCCGAGAATCTGGTTCTATCGAGCAAGATGCAGATATTGTCCTCATGATCTTCCGAGAAGAATACTACAACAACGCTGAAATGCAGGAAAATGATATGAACAAAGGAAAGACTACTATCTTTATTCGCAAGAATCGTAATGGTCCTGTCGGCAATGCTGACTTTATCTTTGATGGGAAGTTTATGAAATTTCGTGAGATTGACGGGACGCGTGTCGGTTTCTAGATGAGCCCGAGATTCTTTGCGCCAGCGATATACTGATTGATATTTACACAGGCATTTTTACCAGCTTTCTCATAGTGAGTGTGAGCCATTTTGACGAGCTGAAGTACACTATCCATAGATTCGACTTGCATAGTGAGTTCATAATCTTTTTCATTCATATATCATGCTGCCAGGACTTCATCTCGGAGAAATTTTTTGAGTTCTTTGTAGCCTTCGCCCCAGAGAATAATAGGTGTTTTACAGATGTGTCCTACCTGCATAAGTTGCCAGGTATAGAAGAGTTCTAGGAGTGTTCCGATACCTCACTTTGTCACAATAAACACATGAGAGAGGAGCATAAATGTATCCAGTCTTGCTGAAAAAGTACTGGTTGTTTCTGTAAAATCCAGATATTTGTTGGGTACTTGTTCAAAAGGGAGTTCGATATTGATGCCGATAGCTTTTGAGCTTTCTTGTCCGAGAGTGGCTCTTTGATGGCCAAAAGCTGCTGCTTCCATAGCACCCGGTCCGCCACCAGTCACGATATCAAAATTATTCTTTGCGAGCGTCGTCGCGAGGTCTGCTATTTCTTGGTAGAGAGCATCTTCATGAGTGATTCTGGCTGATCCAAAAATAGCGACACGAAAACGTCCGTCATTCACGAGACTCTGGAGATTTTTTTTGTTAATGAGATCCTCGTTGCAGAGTTTTTTTGTGTGCTTCATGAGACTATTTTATGTCTTCTTTGAGATCCTCCAATTCTTTATTGAGGAAATAGTTGAGGCCTGTACGGATAACGACGATACCTCCGAGGATGGTGAGTTGTTCGAGGGTTGGTTTGAACACTGTTTCGAGGATATCTGCTGCGACGAGAAATTCCAGCCCTAAGAGGATATATACACCGAGTCTATACCGAATAGAATCATGAGAAATATATCGCCCTTTCATGCCCATTTCAAGAGCTATAAAATGTATGAGACCGTGGACAACCCCTGCTACTATCACGAGCACACCAACGAGACCCACGAAAACAGCGAAGGCGTCAATGGTTTGGATGAGATTTGTATTCATGAAACTATCCTATCATACTTTTATCCTCTTTTCAACTCTATCCACTCTTCTGCTTTTTTGAGTTGTTCGAGAGTACCGATATCAAACCAGCGTCCTTGTAATACTGAACCGTAGACAGGCTCTTTTTGGCATAAATAAGCGATGAGATCACCTGCTCTGTCAGCTTTTCCGCTCTCGATAACGGTTTTTACGTGATGGAGGTGCTCATGTTTGAGAATGTATACAAGTGTTGAAGCAAGTGATGAAGTCGGCTCTGTTGGCTTCTCTATGAGAGATGTGATGCGCATGGATTCATCGAGAATAGGATGTCAGAGTTGTTTCACATATTCTATATCGCCAACATCATAGAGACCAACAATGGTTCCTTTTGTGTGAAAATTTTCTACCAGATGTACGAAATCATCTTCTACAAAATTATCTCCACCAATAATCATGAGATCCTCGTGTATATCAGCATGGTCGAGGACGAATTGGACATCACCGACAGATCCCAGGCGGTCTTCGTTGGACATAGTTCCATCATTGATGATGTGTATGTTCTTGTAATCAGATTTTTCGAGCCATTGATCGAAAACGTGTGAAAATTTGTTGTTTGACACGACAAAAATCTCATGAACTTCAGGGAGTTTCTGGAGTTTTTCTATGAGATATTCAATCATAGGTTTACCACCCACCTGTATCATAGGTTTTGGAGCATTGAGTGTGAGGGGGTAGAGACGAGTTCCGTAACCACCCGCGAGAATAATAGCTTGCATAGTCAAGATTATATGACAAATTCTAGGCATTCTAGTGACTCTTCTGTTTTTGCAAATCAAAACTTTTTCATATACTGACGAGCACTTAATCATTTATCATTTGCTTCGATTTTTATGGCACAAAAAAACTCGGATTTTACGCAATCTCAAAAGAAAAAACTCGGTGAAACATCTGCTGCTGGTACGCCAGGTCAGTCTCATAAAAAGAAACCAGATAAAAAGAAATATTCTGCTCTTGTGAGCCTCCTTGTTGTCTCTCTTATTTTCGGAGGAAGTATTTTCTACCTCTTTCAAGGTCTCAATCAGAGTAAAGATGTTCCTATCTCAGAATTTGTACAGTCGTACAAGTCTGGTAAGTATAGCACAGTAGAAATACGTGATTTCACTATTATCGGTACTCTCGTCGGCTCTGAGTCATCAGTGACACCAGGGCAGATTGATTTTACAGGGCTTTCTCAGACCACTACTACACCAAAGGAAGTAGCAACTCTCCCAGCACAAGATTCACTCAAAGATATCGGCATTGATATCAACGCTCCACTCAACACGGTAAAAATTATTGATACTTCTTCGATGCATTTCTGGGCAGATCTCGCTCCGACTATCATTGGTACACTTCTTTTCCTCGGTATATTTATCCTCCTGATGGGACGGATGATGGCTGGATCAGGTGGTGGCCCTATGGGTTTTGTGAAAAATAAGGCAAAACGATACGAACCTGCAAAAGGCAAAATAATGTTTACTGATGTCGCTGGTTCTGCTGAGGAAAAACAAGATCTCCAGGAGTTTGTCGACTTTCTCAAGAGTCCAAATAAATATAAAAAACTCGGTGCAAAAATCCCTCGAGGTGTCCTCATGGTGGGGCCTCCAGGTACTGGTAAGACTCTCCTTGCTCGAGCTGTAGCAGGGGAGGCTGGTGTACCGTTTTTCTCTATTTCTGGTTCAGAATTTGTCGAGATGTTTGTGGGTGTCGGTGCAGCTCGTGTACGAGATCTCTTTGCCGAGGCAAAGGCGCACGCTCCAGCTATTATCTTTATTGATGAAATCGATGCTATTGGTAAGAAACGTTCTACTGGATTTGGTGGAGGACATGATGAACGTGAGCAGACACTCAATCAGATTCTCACAGAAATGGACGGATTTGATAATGATACAAATATCATCATCATGGGTGCTACAAACCGTGCTGATGTTCTCGATAAGGCTCTCCTTCGTCCAGGACGTTTCGATCGTAAGGTCACTATCCATCTCCCAAATCTCGAAGATCGTATCGCTATTCTCGAAGTACACGCTCGAAATAAACCTATGGCCAAGGATGTGAACTTCCGAAAAGTAGCCAGTTCAACTATTGGATTCTCTGGTGCTGATCTCGAGAATCTCCTCAATGAGGCTGCTATCCTCGCTGGTCGTGATAATTCTCAGGAAATTACTCAACATATGCTGCAACAGAGCATCGAAAAAATCGTCATGGGAAATACCAAAAAATCTCACGTGATGACAGAATTTGAGCAAAAACTCACAGCATACCACGAAGTGGGCCACGCTATGGTTGGGAAGATGACCAGGCATTCTGATCCAGTTCACAAGATTTCCATTATCTCTCGTGGATCTGCTGGCGGTGTGACATGGTTTCTCCCGGAAAAGGACCGTACTTATATCACAAAAGCGAAAATGCTTGATGAGCTGACTGTCTTCTTTGGTGGACGAGCAGCTGAAGAAATATTCTTTGGTTCTGAATATATCACGACGGGGGCATCATCTGATATAGAACGAGCAACAGATATCGCTCGTGATATGGTGACTCGATATGGGTTTGATAGTGATATCGGTATGGAAAATGTCGCAGGTCGCTCTCTCGATGGCAACTATCTCGGTGCGACTGAAGAGGGAAGTCCTATCTCTGATGAGACGAAGCATCTCATCGATACAAAGGTTCGTAAACTCCTCATGGAAGCATACGATCGAGCTAAAAAAATCATCACAGGCAATAAAGAACTCCACGAGAAAATCTCACAGATTCTCATGAAAAAACAGGAAATGCTTCAGGAAGAATTCGATGCATTCTTTGAAGATATGAAGGTCCCTGATAAGGTCCTCTTGTAGAGGTTTTCCCTTTATATACGGTAAAAGGCAAGATATTTTCTTGCCTTTTTATGATTTTGTGTATTATTCCCCCGCTTTAACTCTAAAAAACTTATTTATGGCAAGCATGGATGAATTGAAGGTTGGTAAAAAGATCATCGTTGATGGTCAGCCTTACGAAGTGACGAAATCTGAACATCTCAAAGTCGCTATGGGAAAGGGTATGGAGAAATGTACTATCGTTAATCTCCTCAATGGTAAATCTATGTCGACAACATTTCATGCTGTTGACAAGGTAGAACCAGCTGACATCCAAATGCGAGATGCTGATTATCAATATAGCGATGGTTCAGCATATCACTTTATGGATACAGCAAGTTTTGACAGCTATTTCATCAATGCGGATGTTATTGGTGATAAAAAATACTTTCTCGTCGAAGGCGATAAGACAACAGTAATGTTCTGGGATGGTAATCCTATCAACGTCCAGATCGAGCCTTCTGTTACGCTCGAAGTCGTCGATACTCCACCAGGAGAAAAAGGGAACAGTGCTTCAAATAATCTCAAACCTGCGACACTCAGTACTGGTCTCGAAATCAAGGTTCCTCTTTTTATCGGACAAGGTGAAAAAGTCCGTGTTGATAGCCGAACATATGAATACCTCGGAAGAGCTTCATCGTAGTTACAACAATTCTCATAAAGCCCTCTTAAAAAGAGGGTTTTATTTTACAAAAAAAGTAATTGGTTTTAGGAAAAACGCAAAAATAGAGAGTATATTGAGATAGAGACTAAAGGTCATAAAACCTGCTCATGCCGCTATCCAGAGAGCTATATTGTGTTCAAAAAGCTGCTCTATCGGGTCACGGTCACCTGCTGGTGTTGGGGTAGATATTTCCTCTTTTGCACTTTCTTCAGCCACTTCTACGCCAAATACACGAGCTATTTCCTTATATGCATCGGTAATCGTGTTCACTGTATTTCCAGATTTCTGAACGACTGTTCTCTGGATGGCTTTGCTTTGTAGATATACCTTTTGTATATCCACGACAAATGATTGTACTGGTGAGTAAACAATGACACTGACCCAGAGTGATATAACGAGACCGACGAGAAAAATAATGAGCTTCATAGGGGGTTTAGTTACAGGTTATTTGCCAATCACCATTTGTATCTTTTCATCTTCCATCAATTTCGTAGGTGAGTCCTGTGCGCCTGTCGATGTGTATCTCGTGTGATGTATTTATGTGTGTGAGGAGGAGAACTATATGGTTCGGTACACTCGCGCCGCCGCTACTTTTAAAAATGATATTTTCATTGATAAACTCGATACTGAGATCCGGAATGGTGAGGGGTATATTATTTGTGGGACATTCATAGACAAAGGTTTCGAGGCTGGGAAGAGCCCATGATTTTGTCTTTTTATTTGTTGCATCATACGCATTTTCATCTGTTTCTGCAAGGTTTACCTGAGAGCTTATTTCTATGGTGTTTTCTGTATTTTTGAAAACTATTTCTGTGAGCCTTTTTCTTACTATTTTACCGCCTTCTGTTTTTCAGAGGAGTGCATTTATCTTTTCTTCATCAATGGTGCCGACTATTTTGACCGCGATTTCTTCGACTTTGCTGCGTTCTCTGTTTCTGAAAAGTCCTCAGATATTTCAGAGCTGAGTCAGCATAACTATGATTAGAATGACTATCATGATTTCCACAAGAGTGAAACCGCTTGTTCTCGGTTTTTTCGCTTGCTCAAAATATGTTTTTGGCGTATTCTTAGCGTACATTCATAAAAATTACTATGTACAGAGTATACATTCTCGTCCTCCTGGCAATAGGTCTCTCTGCGTTTGCAGTTGATTCTTCTCAGAGTATCCTTCAAGCAAAGAAAATTGCTGATACTTCTATGACCCTGAGCTGGACCGCCATACCAGAGGCAACAAAATATAAAGTATTTTATGACGAGACTGATTTGCTCGATCCAGTATCACCAAATCCTCTCCTCAGTACTGATTTTATAGCAAAAAATGAAGGAGATATCACCAAGCTCACAGCGATGACAGAATATACGATAGTTGTTCATGGCTACACTGATGATGGTAATGATATTGGCAAAGCTATTCCACTCCATGCGAAAACTTCGAGTGCTATTCCTCAAATGAATATAGCTCGTGATCCAGTAGCTATCAATGATACGACTCTGGAATTTGCCTTTTCTCGGCCTATAGATGTCAAAAAAGCTCAGATCACTCTCAAGAATACAAAAAATAAAAAAGCGATGGTAGTTCAAGAGATAAAATCTTCTGAAGAAGACCTTCGTGTTGTTTTAGTTGTTCTCAAAAATAAAATGGAGCTCACTGTCCCATACGAGCTGACTCTCAAAAAAATCGTCTCCCTCGATGGAACTGAATTGCCACCTGAGAACCGTGTGCCACTCAAGGTAGTCTATAATGGAGAATTACCACCTCTCGCTGGCGGCGTTGTTCCGCCTCCATCTCTTGTTGATATAGAACCAGAAAAACCATTTACAGAACCAGTAGCTATTGATAAACTCCCTCAAACTGGCCCTGCTCATATGATTTTCCTCGCTCTCCTCTCAGCATGTATCGTATTTTTCGCACAAAAAAAGCTCTCAAAGAGAGCTTAGTTTGCAGTAAAATTTCTTACTAGATTTTTACAGGAATAGAAGGTCCCATAGCAGTACAAACGTAGACAGCTTCAATAAATGTTACTGTTGATTTGAGACCTGTAGGACGAGATTCTTTCATATGTTGGATGAAATTTTCGAGATTCTCTGTGAGCTTTTTTGAACCAAAAGAGAGCTTACCGAAAACGCCGTGAATATCACCTTGCTTGTCATTTTTAACTTCGAACTTACCACCTTTGAGTTCTTTTAAGATGCTTGTGAGATCTTCACCTACTGTTCCTGATTTAGGATTTGGCATGAGGCCTTTTGGACCGAGAACTTTAGCGATTTTACCCATTTTTCGCATCATAGCTGGAGTAGCAATAGCGATGTCAAAATTGAGAGGAATAGAACCACTTTCGATACCTGAGATGAGATCATCACCACCGGCAACGAGTGCGCCACCTGATATGAGTGATTTTTCATCACCAGCATCAGTGAAAGCAGCGATTTTGATAGCTTTACCAGTTCCATGTGGAAGAGTCATACCCATACGAATCATCTGATCCGCTTTTGTCGGTTCGATACCGAGTCTGAAATGAATCTCAACCGTAGGGTCGAATTTCACGTAATTTGTCTTCTCGAGAAGAGCGATAGCCTCTTCTACTGAGTAAGTTTTGCCAGCTTCAACAAACTTGAGAGCTGCGTTGTATTTTTTGCCTCGTGGCATAAAAAGAAAGATAAAGAAATATTGGTGCGAGCGTCTTTTTTGAGACTCCCAACGGCGACATAATACAAAAATATTGCGAAATGCAAGAAATTTATATCATGAAACCCATATGATTACTATCAAACTCAGAGATCCGTCAGGGAATTGGCATACTTTTACTGGAGACTCAAAATCCTCCATCACTGAACAGTGTGAAAAACGTGGTATTGATTCACCATTTGCTTGTCGTGCTGGTGCCTGTACGACATGTGCTTGTCGAGTGAAATCGGGTGCAGATAATCTCGTACAAAATCGTTTTTGAGAAAAACTCATCGAAACGGACGATGACCAATTTTTGGCATGTATAGGAGGACTTCACGAAGGACGTGTCGCGTCTTCTGAAAACTTCGAGGTTGTCCTCGACTACACTGAATAATCTCTAGGTAAAGAAAAACGGTGCTATAGTTTTGAGAATCCAGGGAATCAGAGCGAGAGCTACGAGTCCGATGAGAATGTCCATGATTTTGCTTTTTGCTTTACTTTTCATCTCTTCCGAGGCTACTCCGGAGAGAGACATGCCGATACCCAAAACGACCATCAAGAGTACCCCAACGACTAAACTGATAAAAAATATGTATTTGTAGATGCTCGATATAAAATCTATAAAACCTGTTGAGGCTGAAAGGGTACATTTGTAACGAGCTAATTGGCTAGTGTTCCCGAATAACTCACCAAAACTTCCTTGTTCTCCAGCAACTCCACAGGGTTCACTGGTATAGGTGGTGATACTGAGATTTGAACCAAGTAATCCAGGGTCTAGATCATCTTCTTGATATGCGAGAACATAGGGGGCTAGCAAAGAGAGACAAAAAATGAATAATGTAAGTATTTTTTTCATATCTTAGAGGAGATTAAGTCAGACGATTTCTACGAGGAAGGTGTAGGAGAGAAGCAGTAATATGGTTGCAAAAAATGTGTAGAGGAGTATTTTTTTCCCTCGGTCTGCCCGTTCTTCATTTCCTGCAGCAGTGATATAAAAGTATGAACCGATAATGAGATATATAATTGCAATAGGGCCAGCGATAAAGAGGAAAAAATTTGCTACTGTTACGAGGATGCTCATTATGCCTGTGGCATTGAGTGATCCTCCAAAAAAGATAGCACGATAGATAGATTCAATAAAACCCACAATCACGAGAGCAACCGTTCCATAGACGAGACGCATTTTAGCAGACTGTGCCGTGTTTTCATTGTCTCCTCTGACAAGCATCGTAAATCCTCCCCAAGTAAACATCACAACGGCTGTTGCTATCATGATCATTTCAAAGAATTTCACGATAGCAATCACGCTTCCATTTCACCAGAAATTTTGAGGACAGAAGAAATAATTACATGAATCGAGTGCTGATTCATTGAAATCTCCACCAGGGTCTCGTGATGAAATAGAACCGACCTTTCGTCCAAAGTCATCATCGAGATAGCTGCTACCAGTAATGATAGTGTAGACGAGCTCAGCAATGTTTACCAAGAAAAGACCGACAATGATGAGGAGTATTCTGTAGCGACCCTCGGCTTGTTTTTCTTCACTTCCCATGCTACTGACCCACAGGAAACCGACATAAAGCATGGCGAGCAATGCTATACCGTTGAGAACTATACGTGCAGCATCGATGATATCGATAGCGATATTTTGGAGTACAGTGACAAAATCACCACCACCTGGTCGAAAAATAGAATTCTCTGAAAGATCCCGAGTGCTACTTGTACCATTTCCAATACCTGTCACTCCTGCTGCCCATGACCAATCAGTCATGAGTATCATCGTACAGAGTATTAGGTGAGGGAGGAAACGGTGTATGTTTGCGAAAAAATAACGCATAAATTTAGATATCTTGATTGGTAAAGAATCCTGCATAGTCATCACGATGGATAATTCCTTTTTGTTCGAGCTCTTGCGCGTAGACGTACATAGGTATCATACCTTCTGAACGCCCCATTTGGATAGCATTATTGACTTGAGCGAGATCGCCTGATCGGATGAGATTTTTGATACCACTATTCACGAGCATGAGCTCAAAGAGGGCTATACGCTTGTTGCTTCCGTCACGTCGTGGGACGAGTCGCTGAGACAAAACTCCTAAAATACTGTCCGCGAGACGTGTAAAAATTTGTCTTTGCTGATCTGGACTAAAGAACTGGATGATACGGCTGATTGTTTGGACACTACCAGAAGTATGGAGTGTTGAGAAAACGAGGTGACCAGTTTCTGCGAGGTTGAGAGCTGCTTCTACTGTGTCTGTATCACGCATTTCTCCGACCATGACGACATCTGGGTCTTCACGCATCGCAGCACGAATAGCAGCTACAAATGAATTGGTATCACGTCCTACTTCTCGCTGAGAGAAAACCGATTTTTTATCGGTAAAGAGAAATTCTATTGGGTCTTCGATGGTGATGATATTCTCACCACGTGTTCGATTGATTTCCTCGAGCATAGCTACGAGCGTGGTTGATTTACCAGAACCTGTCGGACCTGTGACAAGTACGAGGCCTTGTTTTGCTGATAAAAATCTATCGATTGCTTGTGGTAAGCCGAGATCTTGAATACTTTTTGCATTCTGTTCGATACGTCGGAATGTGAAATTGAGGCTCTCGAGTGCCCATGCGCCGTTTACACGGAATGATACCTTATCAGTTTCTGATATGTAGCCGAAATCCACGTCGTGTGATTTCTCGAGTTTTTCCATGATATCAGGATGTTTTTGGAGAATTTTTTTCTTCACTTGTTCCATATGTTCCCGAGAGAGAGCTGGTTCGTGATCTATTTTGAGGAGCACTCATTCTATACGGAAAGCCATAGGTTTCCCAGCAGAGATATGTACATCTGATGCTTTTGTGACTATGGCATATTGGAGAATATTTTCGATACTGATCTGAGTTTTGGCTTCATCTTCGAAAAATTTCCATGTTTTTGGATCTACATTTTGTCCTTGAGTTGCGTGAGAAATTTCCTGTTTCTGCTTTTGTTCACGAACAAAGTCTATGACGTGAGGGAAGTGTTCACGAGCATAAGCCTTTGCCTCATCGAGAGAATTGACGATATGGGTTGCCTGTTTGATGCCGGTTATTTCCAGAACATCACCCATTTTACCGGGGATGACGATGCTGGCTCCACCGTTTGTTTGGAGGTATTTTGTGATTTCGAGCACTCCTGTGATAAAGGCTGTTTTGATACCTTCAACACGTGAGAGATCAAACACTGCTACTTGTGGAGCTTCTTTGGCATATTTGAGAATACTGCCAAAAATAGGAGGAGATGTTTTCTCATCGAGAGTGCCGACACACATGAGCACGAGGAGTCCATCCTGATGCGCTATACTGTTTTGATTGATTTCCATACCACCAGCATAGCATACTTCTCGGCTCTTTTCCAACTTCCGGGAGGGGAGAGACGGAATGAAGGGTATTGACTTATTTTATATTTATTTTAATCGTATCACTTTTATGCCTCCTTCTTCTTCATTTCCTGCTAATTTCTGGCGTAAAAGCGGATGTCCTCCTGGTGTTTCTGACGGATTTATTTGTTTGAGGTCATCGAGATTGATTTCTACCTGTTGAACTTGTGTATTTGCTTTTGCAGAAAGTATTCCACGAACGACACGGTAATTTACCTCATCGATCATCTGCATGAAGAATTCGTACGCACGTTCCTGGTATACCAGGAGAGGTTGTTTCTGATTGTACCCTTCAAAGGCGACATCTTCACGGAGATTTGCCATCTTTTCGATGTGTTCCATCCAGAGCTGATCGATAGCGGCAAGATATATTTCTCGCTGAAATTGGTCAAAATTTCTTCCACTGAAGAGTTTTTGTACTTCTTCGAGCTTCTTTTTCCAGAGACTCAATACTTCTTCTTGAATCTCCTCGACATCTGTACCCTGGATAGTGACTGTTTCCTTGAGTATTTCAGTGAGACTTGTACTGAGTTTTTCTGCATCGACTCGCTGTTCTTCATTTTGGTGGCGCATTACGATTCTCTCCGCTTCATCACGGAAAATTTTCTCAATCTGGAGATCGATGTCAGAACCCTGATCGTCACTTTTTGCGAAATCTTCGAGCATCTTTTGTCGTCGCCCATAGACTATGAGACGGTGTTGGTTCATGACATCATCGTATTCGAGGACGTGTTTTCGCATGTCAAAATGTCGTCCTTCTACTTGTTTTTGGATGGCAGTAATTCGTTTTGTGAGTGTCTTGCTCTGTATGAGTGGTTCATCTTCTGGGAGACTTGCGAAAAATGGAGAATTGAACATCGAAAAGAGCTTATCTCCTCCGAAAATACGCATGATATCATCACTTGGTGAGACGAGAAATTGACTCAAGCCTGGATCACCTTGACGCCCAGAACGACCACGGAGCTGATTATCGATACGTCGTGTTTCATGTTTTTCTGTACCGATGATAGCGAGACCACCGAGCTCTGCGACACCTTCCCCGAGTTTGATATCTGTACCACGACCTGCCATATTGGTCGCTATAGTGATAGCGTTTTTCTGACCTGCCTTTCCGACGATTTCAGCTTCTCTGGCATCTTGTTTTGCATTGAGGACTTCATGCTTGATGCCTTTTTTTGTGAGCATATCAGAGAGGATTTCTGATTTTGCGACTGATACGGTACCGACGAGAATTGGTTGTCCTGTCGCGTGGATTTTTTCGATTGTTTTGACGATGTAATCAAATTTCCCTTTTTCATTTTTGAAGAGGAGATCAGCGCGATCATCACGGATGAGCGGTTTATTTGTTGGGATTTGTACGACATCGAGACCGTAGATTTTCTGGAATTCTTCTTCTTCTGTCTTTGCTGTACCAGTCATACCAGAGAGCTTTTCATAGAGACGGAAAAAGTTCTGATAGGTGATATTCGCAAGCGTTTTACTTTCACGCTGAATAGTGACATTTTCTTTTGCTTCGAGTGCTTGATGAAGGCCATTGCTAAAGCGTCGTCCTTCCATCACACGACCTGTATGTTCATCGATGATCATGATATCGTCACCACGTACGAGATAGTCTATATCACGAATGTAGCATGCTTTTGCTCGCAGAGCATTTTCGACATGATGGAGGTCATTGTAGTGATCAGAGACAAATATATTGTCCACCCCGAGTGCTTTTTCTATTCTCTCGATACCATCTTCTGTGAGAGCAACAGTCTTTGTTTTTTCGTCGACAGTGTAGTGCTCTGGATGAGAGAGTTTTCCTGCCATCTGTGCAAACTTGATATATTTTGAAGTCGGTTCATTGTCTGGCGCAGAGATGATGAGTGGAGTACGTGCTTCATCGACGAGAATCGAATCGACTTCATCGACAATAGCAAATGCCCGACGAGACATCACTTGATCAGCGACAGATGGTGCCATATTATCACGGAGATAATCAAAACCGAGTTCAGTATTTGTGACGTAGACGATATCACAGTTATAGTTTTTTCTTTTTTCATCTCGAGACTGATTATTTACGACAACACCTGTGGTGAGTCCGAGAGCTCCATAGATGATCCCCATTTCACCCGCATCACGACGAGAGAGATATTCATTGACAGTCACTACATGGACTGGATCTCCGGAGAGAGCATTGATATAGGCTGCGAGTGTCGCTACGAGAGTTTTACCTTCACCAGTACGCATCTCGGGGATATTACCGCCATTGAGCGTAAGGGCACCCACCAGTTGTACGTCAAACGGTATCATGTTCCATACTTTTTTTGAGCCATCGGGGAGAGTGAATTCTTGGTTATAGATGAGTTCACTCGCTCGACGGTGGAGAGCGAGTGCTTCGAATTTGATACTTTGTACCATCTC
The DNA here is from genome assembly GCA_964630285.1 of uncultured Candidatus Peribacteria bacterium. Classification (GTDB taxonomy): domain Bacteria; phylum Patescibacteriota; class Gracilibacteria; order BD1-5; family JAGOOR01; genus JAGOOR01. The sequence goes on from CAZVRL010000017.1 coordinate 21,468, forward strand.
TTCACGAGATTCGATATAGCGTTTTTTGTTTTTCTCATGGGCTTCACCTTTTTCCACAAGACCAAGTGTAGCGTCGTTATCGACACGGTCTTTTTCTGTGATAAAAGAGAGACGAATAGGATCGAAACGCTTCTTAAATTCTTCTGTTTTTGCTTTCACAGCATCGAGAGAATCAATTGTTTTTTTGTATTCTTCCTCGATTTTTTTGATTTTTATGAGGTCTTTTTGGTATCCGTGGAGGACAGCTACTGTTGGGTCACCGAAGAGGCGAGAAAAGAGAGACATAGAAGAGATTATAGGAGTCAAAAATTTTGCTTGCATCATATAAAAAAACCGATGGAAAGCAATTTATTGCCAGTGTTTGATATATTTTTCTACATCAAATTTTTTCTTCATTCCTCCGAAGGTCATAGAACGTACGAGCCCGTAGTGTGTTTTCTTCGGTGGGAAAGGTCTGTCATGCTTCCCAAAGCACCACGCTATACCGGTGTATCCATTTGGACTACAACCATCGACTGCGTAGGTATCATTGAGATAGACACCGATTCAATACGCTTTTTTCCAATCTCGAAACCACCGTGTGAGCTGTTTCCCCCAGTACATGCGGACATAACCGTGTATTTTCCCTGTTCGGAGGAGTTCGTGTTGGGCTGCATTCCAGAGAGGGTCTTCGGTTTTTCCCTGTTTGAGGTCTTCGAGCGAATACTCGTCCTCCGTGAAGAGGGAAGTCTGCTTTTCTCGGTCTTCATTGAGTGTTTTTACGACCCAATCAGGGAGACAATTCCACCGGTCTGGATGTTTCTCGTAGTACCACATATTGATGGCAAGTTCTCTCCGGACGAAACACTCTTCGAGGAAGGCAAGGGTGCTTGGTTTTTTTGTCTCAGAATGGAGTTCGTGATATATCTGGAGTGGTGAGATGCAGCCAAAATGAAGATAGGGTGAGAGGAGGGAAGTGTTCTCTTCATTTGGATTATTTCTCGCTACGTCGTAGAGCGGGAGTTTTTCTTTTTTAAAAGCACCCCAAAGTTTCTGTGCTTGTGATTCTCCTCCGAGAAATTTATTTGCACTTCACTCACTTATCTTCAGGAGCTCCGTGATGTATTTTTTATACCAGTGTGATTCGAGCACTTTTGGGAGATCGTCGCGTATTTGTAAGCATTCGACTTTTGCTGGTGTGATATTTTTCTCTGGACTGAGCATAGTGACTGTGTTCCAATATTTTTTTCTGAGTGTGTAGGCGCCATATTCGACATGGTCACTGGCTATCCAAGGAGGTAAGAGGCTCGCATCATCAACTATCACTACCGGAATAGTGAGGGTTTTTCAGAGTCGTTCGAGAATATCTCTGAAATAGCGCACATAACTTGCACTGGCTACGATCATTCCAACAGCATTTTTTTTGATACTTTCTGCTAGAATAGTTTCAGTTTTTCCGTAGGCGACGGAGAGGCTGAGTCCTTTATTTTTGTATGATTTCCCCAGGTCTCATATCGACTCTACGAGGAAAATAAGTTGCCGGATATTTTCATGCTGATATTTACTATCTATCGTGATGAGAGATATGAGTTTTTCTTTTTTTTGGAGTGCATATTCACTGGCATAAGCAAGACCACAATTCCACTCTGTACGGAGGGCTCATTCTGACCAATAGAGAATATTCCCACCCTTGTATTGTGCGTCATTGATATGCTGTATGCGACGAGAGTCAAACATGACTAGAGTATATAGAGAAGCTTCCCAAGTTCTAGAGCTGGAGTATCTTTGTATGCTGCTTCTCATTTTTGGAGTTTTGTGAGCATATTTCTCTGGTAACTGCACTCGAGTTCTATACATGCCTGTGCTTGCGCTCCATAGGTTGATTCGCCCGAGAGCATGAGATGATTTGGTTTTGTTGTCATCGATGTTTCCATGTCGTAGATTTCTTCTGGAGTGACGATTCCTTCAGGGGTGAGCATGCTCTCGAGAAAGCCTGTAGCACAGATTGATTCGACATGGTGTTTTCGGCATGAATCAAAGAAGTGTACCTGTACATCGTGCATGTTTACGATTGCACGTGGATCCATCTCGACACGGAGATCTCCTCGCCCGAACATCGCGAGAGTGAGGTAATTTAGGTCCAGTATTTTATCGACATTGTAGACTGCGTATGGTGTTTCAAACTTTCCACCGAGTTCTCATTTGTAAGCATATTCATCACGCATGATACGTACAAAATGCTCTATATCTTCTGGAGTACTAAAGTAGGAAACCATGATGTTATCCACGTATTCAAAACCGAGAATATCACGTGCAAATTCGATACTTTTCCTGTCGTGGTCAGTGATGCAATCGATACCGAGGGGACGATTGCGGACACAGATTCATTTGCGTCCACCCAGAACAAAAGTGTCCTTTCCTGAGAGTATCTCGGTGCATTCTATTACTGCCCTGTCTCCTGACTTTTCTCGTACAGTGGCTGTCATCTTTCCATCATCAAATATAACCACATCACCGACCTGCATGACTTCCACAATTTGAGGGAAGCACACACGGAGTTTTCCTGGTGTACAAAATCGCTCTTCTGATGTCGCTGGTGCGTAAGTGACCTCGAGCATCTCTCCGAGTTTGACCGTCATATCGCCTTCTGGTCCCATCTCATGTATACGGGGTTTTGGCCCCTGGAGATCTATCAAAATAGGCACGTACTTATGAATCGTTCGGAGGTATTCTGCGAGCGCATCGAGGTCGGATTCTTTACCAATATGAGAACAATTTACACGATAGATACCGATACAATTGAGAGTCTCAGGATTTTCTCGGAGGACTTTCGTAAGAGCTGGTCCGTGAGTCGCTACGATATAATTTTCTGGTATCGCTTTTTTCTCTTCACGCGTTGTGAGAGATATGTTTTTAAATGCTTCTACTGCTTCAGCGTAGAGGAGTGTTTTTTCGTTTTGCATAGAGGGATTGTAGACAGAAAAATATCAATGCAAATTTTATTGCTAAACGGAATAGGGGAGTATACTTTGGTTTCTACTTCCTAACTTTCTCTAGTATGAAGTTTCTTATCTCCCTTCTCCTGTCTGCTGTTGCCGTATTTGCTTCAGCATATCTGGTACCTGGTGTCCAGATTGACGGTTTTATCACGGCTTTGATTGTCGCCGTTGTTTTAGGTCTCGTCAATGCGACTATTGGTTTCCTTCTGAAACTCCTCACTGCGCCACTGAATTGGATAACACTCGGACTTGTGTCCCTGATTATCAATGTCCTCATGGTCCTCCTCGTAGATAATTTTATCAACGGATTTAGTACCAATGGTTTCTGGGCTGCGGCAATATTTGCTCTTGTCCTCGCTATCATCCAGTCATTTCTCTGAGTGCAGAAAGACTAATTGAGTTCTTATAAAAAACCTCCCAAATTTGGGAGGTTTTTTTGTCTGTCATTCCCGCGAAGGCGGGAATCCAGGCCCGTGTTCGTCATACCGTGCTCGACACGGTATCCAGGTAAAATATATTTCATTCATTTTATTGTTCGCTTCGCGTAATAATTCACCTGGATTCCACATATTTTTCACTCCACTTTGTTACGCTCAAAATTCTGGAATGACGGGAAAGGGGAGATTATTTGTACTTCCTATCCTTCCAATTCCACCATTTGAGGAGTTCTGGGTCGCGTTTCTCGGGAGGCGTGTCAGCGTAGTAGACAGCGCAACGAAAGGTATAGAGCATACACGGATCTTGTACGCTCCCACGAAAACGATTATGCAAATCATAGAGCGCCTCAGGATCTCGTCCTCGTAAATCCTCCACTTTTGTAAAACCCATCTCGACTAAATCATGGGCGATAATTTTTCAGATTCAGGG
>CAZVRL010000018.1:0-2447 GCA_964630285.1 uncultured Candidatus Peribacteria bacterium
CCGCGACCTCCTCCGTGACAGGGAGGCGCTCTAACCAGCTGAGCTACGCCCCCTCACCTATGACCAAAGTGACGGGAGTATAAATAAAATATGTGGTTATGCAAATTTTTTTCATTTTTCTCTTTTTGTCCTATAATTCACCGCATGAAATCAATAAAAAAAGATAGATTATTTGAGCAGTGGAAAAAGTTCATTGCTTCTTTTTTCTGGCTTGATCCCTGTGCATGATGAATCTGTATACGAGAGCGAAAAGGAATAAAGGAAATCATCTGTGTGATACATAGAGACTGAGGCGTCATGCTCCCAAAGTGACGAATTAAGCGCGGAGAAAAACCAAAAGAAGCCGCTCTAAGAGAATTTCAGGAAGAAACAGGTATATATAGTAGTACTCTCGGGTGAAAAATTGGAACTATTCGCGACCGAATCAGGCGAAAGAAAATTACTTTTTATCATATATCCAATAGTGGCCCCCTGACACCTGTTCATGATGAAGCAGTAATGTGGCTACCTCTCGAGAGCGCTCAACAAAAAATGAAACATTCTGCTGAGAAAAAATTCTTGAAAAAATATTTCTAGGGGACTATATTGCGGAGAACTGTTTCTTCGAGAAGAAGGATTTTGTAATCAAGCCCTGCAAGAGTCGATTCAATAGTATTGATAGATACTAGAATCTTCTCGGCTTCTGCATTATTTTTTGATTGTTGCGCTACGAGATCATCTCTCTCTTCTTGGAGTCTTGTTCTGTCGATGGTGATGGATTGTTTTTGTTGAATGAGAGGCGCAAGGAGATTTTGGTTCTCTGTTTTTGCTTTTGCAAGAGCCTGTTGTTTCTGCTCTTCTAGATCTTGCAAGATGTCTTCGTGTTTTTCTCGTTGTTCTATATTCGCATCTGTGAGTGATTTGAGAGCATTGTGGCGATTTGTCGCAGCGAGTTCATCTTCAGTCATGACTACAGCCTCACTATATCATCCCTTTTTTACTCTTTCATCATGAGCCTGTTGAATGAGATTCATCGTATCCACGTAGAGTTTTTGAGTAGCAATCTTTTGTTTCTCATATCGCTCATATTCTTGGGATTGTTTTTGTCTGTATTCTGTTTCTATTTTTTCGAGATCTGGAGCGGGGAAAGCGGATATATCCGCGTTTACCTTGTCTATCATTTTTTTGATTCAAAGAAGGTCTGCTTCTATTTTTTGTATTTTTTCAGTAAGACTTTTTTGTTCTGCTGTTATGGTTTGTTTGTCCTGTATTTTCTCTTTTTTATCCATCACTAAATTTTCTCGCTCAAGACGTATACGGATAAGCTCATTTTCTGGAGTTTCAGAGCGTGTCAGTGACGCCTCGACAACGGAAGAAGAGAGGAAATTCAACTGACCATATCCTACAAAAAACAATACTCCTGAAAGAAGCAGGGATCAAGAGAGAATCTTTGTGGCTGTAAAACGCATAAAAGCTAAAATATTACTTGTACAGTAATAATTTAGCATATATTTTACAATATGTCAAAATACTGACTATTTCTTTTTGGTAATGAATTTCTCCAGTGTCTGAGCTATCTGAGCTATATAGATAACAACCGTGATAATGCTCGCAAAGAGAATAATCTTTCCCCAGGTATCGAGAAATATCGCTCCCAGACCGAAAATAAAGGATAAAACCATCACAAGATGCCTCTGAAGCGTGTAGTCTATGCCTTGTTCTGCCATGCGATGGTGAAGATGTGTTAAATCACCTTTCATAGGGTTCTTCCCCGCTCGAATGCGCCCGATGATAACATAGAAAGCATCAATAAAATAAATACCTAAAACTATCGATGCTGTCGCTATTTTACCCCCTGCTACGATAGCCAATGTGGCAATCATAAAGCCCAAAAACATACTCCCTGCATCCCCCACAATACAGGCACGGCGCACATCAAAGCGCCAAAAAATAAACAATGTCGGAATAAAAATAGTCAAAAAAGAAAGTACAAAGCGAGAATTGTTCTGAGATGCGAGTGTCGTATCGGTGAGGTAGAGCTTCACAGAAAGTCCTGCCAGAATAATACATGTAACAAGTCACACACTAGAAGTCATAGCGCGCCCATTATCGCTCCAGTTAATAGCGTTCATCACGAGGACATACCAGATTATAGTAGCCAAAAGAGGGACGAGGTAGATAGTCTCACCTGAAATCGTCCACTGAAGTGATTGAAAAGTATCAAGCGATATGATACCTCAGAAAATATTGCTCACATACCCTATCTTGATGGCGGTCAAACCAAAAAATGCACCCAAACCCACCTGAAATAGAAGCCTAAACAGTGGTGGGAGTGTCCGCTTCTGATCATCCCAAGCCATAATGAGTGTCGTGATAACCCCCGCGAAGAGAACATACATAGTTTTTTTGATATCAGCATCAGCCACTGAAGAGACGATCCAAGGCGACCAGAGTACCATATTGAGAAT
>CAZVRL010000018.1:2547-20547 GCA_964630285.1 uncultured Candidatus Peribacteria bacterium
ATATAGCCTAGAAATCGCTGCACAGTTTTTTTATTCATATGTGATGAGTATAGATAATTTAGATGGAAGTGAAGTTTTCTGGAAAAAAAATAAAAATTCCTATAATTCGCATACTTCGAGGAAAAACTCAAATTGTCTCTAATTTCTTGTTCCGTGTTAAAAAAACGACTTATCAAATACATACTACTCGCGCTCTTACTCGTCATGAATACGAGTTGGTGGAGCTACATCGATAGACCGCACACCGTCAAACCAGCTTCAGAGAAGCTCGATTGTGTGAGTTATAACCCCTACCGCAACGAGTATAGTCTCGATGAAAATAAAAAACATGTTACAGAGGAAACGATTGATGCCGACATGGCCATCATAGCAAAGCGTTTTCGTTGTGTCCGTACTTATACCACTCTCCACGGTATGGATGCAGTTCCAAAAATAGCTGAAAAGCACGGACTCACAGTCATAGTCGGTGTATGGATCAGTGCGAATCTCATGGAAAATATGCACGATCTCGATATCGCTCTTGATATTGCAAATAAATACAAATCTGTCACGCATGTACTTATAGGAAACGAAGCTATCTTCTTTGACACTATCTCACCAAAATACCTCTACCTCTACCTCGAATATGGACACGGCAAGACTCGCAAACCCCTCTCAACAGGTGAAATAGTCTCTACCTGGAACGAACACAAAAAACTCGCAGAACTCTCTGATTTTATAGCAATCCACGTTTTCCCTTACTGGAATAACATTCCGATTGAGAGATCAGTACAATATCTCGAGGGGGATTATAATTTTATGGAGAGCCTCTTTCCTGATAAAGAAGTCTTTGTTGCAGAAACTGGATGGCCTTCAAATGGTGTCGATCGCGGACCTGCCGCTGCCAACCTCCTCACTCAAGCAACCTACATCAGAACTATCAGTAAGTATCTCGAGGGAAGAAAAATCCGCTACAACATCATCGAAGCCTTTGATCAGCCATGGAAAATATTTGGAAGTGAAAAACATGCTGGAGGCTCATTTGGTATTTTTGATGACAAGGGGCGAGAAAAATTCTCACTCTCAGGACCACTTTCTCTCTATGGAAGCTCATTTATGGTACGAGGTATCATGCAAACTGTTGGTAAGATTTATAATAAAATACCAGTACAGTATCATGATAATATTCGCCCCTATTTTTCTGAAGATGTCGTCTACATCGTGACCAAAAAACTCGGTATCGATTCTGACATAGGTCTCGCAACGAGTTTGATATTTTTAGTTATTGGAAGTATCTTTGGTTGGACAGGTGGTCATCTCAGATTCAGAGCTTTCTTCTGGGGAAGCATCACTCTGATACTCCTCACCAATATCATCGTCATGATAGGCTATAAAGCATGGATTGGACACTACCTCTATCTCCCTCAATTCTGGGTCAATGTGCCTCTCATGCTCCTCCCTGTTGCTGGCATCCTCTATCAACTCCGGGATTATCTCAAAATAGTGGGGCGTGGAAAAATAAAACACCATCTCACCTTGAAATCCCTCTCTCCTTTCGGAGGTCGGGAACCATTTGTATCACTCCATATTCCGAGCTACAATGAAGAACCTGATATGCTGATCAGGACTATCGAGCATGTCACTCGACTCGACTACACAAACTACGAACTCATCATCATCGAAAATAATACTCGTGATGAATCCATCTGGAGACCTGTGGAAAAATTTGTTGCTGAACTTGGCAAGCCCAATATACGTTTTTATCACTTCGATAATCTCGAAGGGTACAAATCCGGCGCTCTCAATAAAGCTCTCGAACTGACGGATACTCGAGCAGAAATAGTTGGTCTCCTCGATGCTGATTATTGTGTCAGTCCTGATTGGCTTCGGATGACTGTCGGACTCTTTGAAGATACCAAAACAGCAGCCGTACAATGCCCTCAAGCGAACAGCATCAAAGACGCGACTACCTTTCAGAAAATCATGTCTTACGAACTCGATTTGTTCTATAAACAAGGTATGGTCATCCGAAATGAATCAAATGCTGTTATCATGAATGGAACGATGTGTCTGATACGAAAAAGCACACTCGATGCCGAAAAATGGTGTAATGGTTTTATCTGTGAAGACTCAGAACTTGGTCTCCGTATACAGAGTCGTGGAGAAAATATCATCTATATCGACCACATGTTTGGTGAAGGTCTCCCTCCTCGAAATTTCGAAGAATACAAGAAGCAGAGATTCCGTTGGGCCTATGGAGCGATGATGATTTTCAAGACACACTGGAAAAAAATCTTCCTCTGGTCTCACCTCACTTTTATGCAACGTTTTGAATACCTCTTTGGTTGGATAGGTTGGGGGCAGATGATCCTCTATCCGTTCTACCTCCTCATATTGCTCTTTGGAAGTTGGTTTATCTATGAGTCGTATAGCTTTGAGGCTCCTTATGATTTTGCACTGCTCACACTCTTCTATGTACTCTTTTTGATGCTCTCAACCGTAGCTATCTATCGAGACCGTATGCATATCACTATGAAGGAAGCATGGCTCGCTATCCTCGCTTCAGCTTCACTCACGGTCACTATTTTCAAGGCTGTTTTCCTCGCTATGTTCTGGAACCATCTCGGCTTCAAGAAAACAAATAAATGAGGTGTACATATTGCAGGAGGAAAAATCTCATGGGTTCGAGCACATCCAGGTTTTATCATCCTTGTTGTCATCAATCTAGCTATGATTATACTCTCTGCATCAATACTCTTCCGATACGGTATCAATACTGACACGATGATATGGTTCCTCCTCGTAGTCACCGTCACGCTACCAACTATGGGTGCTCTCTTTTTCCAAGTAATTTATGAATAATACCATCGTTGCTGACATCGAATCACGCATCGACATCGTAGAACTCATACGGGAATATATCCCTCTCAAAAAAACAGGGGCAAACTGGAAATGACTCTCCCCTTTCAAGCCAGAGAAAACAGCATCATTTGTCGTCTCACCAGCGAAACAAATCGCCTATTGTTTTGCAACCAATCAATGAGGTGGGCCTCTCAAGATGCTGATGCTTCTCGAAAAAATAGAATTTCGTGAAGCACTTCAGATTCTTGCAAAACGTGCAGGTGTGGAACTCAAAACAGATACAATCCAAGACGGTAAGGCAGATGAAAAATCCACTCTCGTCAAACTCTACACTGAAGTGTCTCTGTGGTACAAAAAAGAACTCCAGCAACCAGATGGACTCGAAGCGAGAAATTACCTCACAAAACGTGGAATCTCTCCTGAGATCATCGAACAATGGTGAATCTGATACAGCAGCGATCCGAGAGAGATGTTTGAATCGATGAAGAAAAAATGATTCTCTGAAAAAGTGCTCATGGATAGCGGAATTTTTGTCTCTCAATACAAGGATAGATTTTTCGGCCGTGTCATATTCCCGATCACCAATTATCGTGGTGAAGTGATCGCATTTTCTGGTCGCACTCTCAAGACAGGAAATGATGAGGCAAAATATGTAAACTCTCCGGAGACTCTTATTTTTCACAAAAGCGATGTGCTCTTCGGTATTCATCTCGCGAAAAATACCATTCAAAAAGAGAAAAAAGTCATCGTCGTAGAAGGACAGATGGATGTCATCAGTCTCCATCAACATGGTATCAATAATGCTGTCGGTATCAGTGGAACAGCTCTCACAGAATCACACATACGACTCATCCGACGACTCACTGATCAAGTCTATCTCTGTCTCGATCGTGATAGCGCTGGGAAACAGGCCATATTTCGCTCGATAGAAAATCTCCAGAATGAACCGGTCGATATTTATGTCGTCAATATCTGAGAAGCAAAAGACCCTGATGAATTTCTGAAGTCTGGAGGTGATTTCCAAGCAAGTATAGACAATGCTGTTCCGGCTGTTTCTTTTATCATCGAAGAAGGTTCTTCTAAATATGATATATCAACGAATCAAGGAAAAAAATGACTCATGGATGAAGTCATCAAACACATACTCGCTATACGAGGTAGTGTCGAAATCGATCAGGCACTTCGTCTGCTGTCGAAAAAACTCGACATGAGCTTGCAAACTCTCTACTCTGAATACAATAGAGCAGTTCGTGGTCAGAAGAGACCACCTGTTGACGTATCTCCTTCTTCACTTCCGTCCGGACAAGAGTATCTCGTTACCTATATTATTGGTCTTCGAGAGGGCCGTGAGATTTTTCTCCGAGAGTGCCTGTTCCAGGACAAAGTGTTAGCTGATATATCCATGTCACAGGTCGCTAGTCTCATGGCCTGAACACTTGATCCAGAAGTAGTAAAAGCGCATGAGCTCCGATTCGAAGAGCTCTCTCATGGGAAAACTATGGAAAAGCTCTTTAAAGAGTTCCGAGAACTCATTCACTGAATCAATCAGTCTACTTTTAGAAGACTCCAAAAGGAATATTCGCACGATCTGTCACAACTCCAAGAACTCATAAAAACAGCGCGCGAACATCGTCTCATCTAATCCTCCAATATGGCTAAAAAAACAAACAAAAACTCATCTCAAAAAAATGTCGTAGAGGAAGTAAAACTCGATGCTATCATGATGGATGAACAACCGAAAAAAGCTCCTCGTACTCCACTCTACAAAGAAGAAGATGGCGATGAAGATAACTGGCAAGATGTTCCAAAAAAACATGCAGCTTCTTACGACGATGATGGTGATGAAGGTGTAGAGGAAGAAGAAAAAGAAGTCTTTGAAGAAATCGAAGAAGATGAAGTATTTTTCCGAGAAAAAGGACCAAAATCACAGTGAGGTCGTCTCAACGTCGACCGAGATAAAGATGGTCGTCGAGTAGGAAAAGGTTTCAACACATTCATCGATACCACGCTCCCAGAAGAGCTCACAAAGGATCTCCCAGAACTCGTCAAAGAACTCCTCAAAAAAGGAAAAGTAGAAGGTAAAATCAGCCAGGATGAACTCATGGGAGTACTTCCAAAGGCAGAAGAAGATATCGAACTCCTCGATCGTATCTACAACGTCCTGATGCAGATGGAGATAGAGCTCGTCGACAATCTCGATAAAGAAAATCTCTTTGAAAGCACAAAAGAAGATAAACAAGAACTCATCGACCTCTCTGAAATCTCAGACGATTCGATTCGCATGTATCTGAACGAAATCGGTCGATACCCTCTCATCGATGGTGATGAAGAAGTCCGTCTCGGTCGTCTCATCAAAAAAGGTGATCAATCAGCTCGCAAAAAACTCGCAGAATCAAATCTCCGTCTCGTCGTCTCCATTGCAAAGAAATACATGGGCCGTGGTCTCGGTCTCCTCGATCTCATCCAAGAAGGAAATGTCGGTCTCTTCCGTGCTGTTGATAAATTTGATCCAGAAAAAGGATTTAAGTTCTCAACCTATGCGACATGGTGGATTCGTCAGGGAGTGACTCGTGCTATCGCAGACCAATCTCGAACGATTCGTGTTCCAGTTCACATGACAGAAACCATCAATCGATTCAACTATACCTATCGTATGATGACACAGGAGCTCAATCGTGAACCACTCATCGAAGAGCTCGCAACAGAACTCGAGATGGATGTCCGAAAAGTTCGTCAGATCATGCGTATCAGCCAGGATATTCTCTCTATCGATACACCAGTTGGGAAAGAAGAAGACACCACACTCGGTGACTTCATCCAGGATGATAAATACGAAAAACCAGACGATGCTGCAAATATGCACATGGTAAAAAGCAATCTCTACGATATGCTCGATTTCCTCACACCTCGTGAGAGAAAAATCGTTATCATGCGTTTCGGTCTCGATGGTGGTGAAGTTCACACGCTCGAAGAAGTCGGAAAAGAATTTGGTGTGACTCGTGAACGTATCCGACAGATCGAAGCAAAGACTCTCCAGAAACTCCGCAATCATCCTGCAAGCGATAAGATTAAATATTTCTTTTAGTCATGTCTCTCTTTACTATCGACGCCTCTCCCCTTCTTCAGCTCCCAGTTGGAAGTATTTCAGAGTTTCATTTTGAACAAGAAATACCCACGGATACTTGGGATGACCTCATCTGCGAAGAACCTCTTTCTATGGATATCAAACTCGTACGTCAGGACTACGGTATCAATTGTATTATTTGAAGTCTCTCGACGACTATTACCATACCGAGCGAAAGCATAGAACATAAATCTCTCGAGCTCGAAAATATCTCTCGAGAATTTCATCTCAAGAAAGCACCAACCGATACCGACGATATCGAATACATCGATACACATGATGCTACAGTGGACCTCGCAAATATAGTGGAGCAGGAACTCTTGATTGCAGGACTCTAATTTTTGAAAACTCCCCGATCATGGGGAGTTTTTTGAGAGAAGATTATTTCACGTGGACGGTTGTCCCTATTTTTGCCCAATTATATATTAATCTGACAGCATTGTACGGTGTATTGATACAACCGTGACTTCCGTTGTAGACGTAACTCGCACCGCCAAACTTAGTACGCCAGCAATCAGTCGAATTGCACGCATCATGGATACCGTAGGCACCATAGAAACCGAGCCAATAATCAACCCACAGCTCGTACTCCTCATCTGGGAACGGAGATTTCATGAGCTTGTTACGCTGTTTGGTATAGACCTTAAATGTTCCACGAACGGTTTCAAAATTCTGACGACCACTGGTGATAGGCGTCGAGAGAATGAGATCACCGTCTTCATAGACATACATCATCTGCTGTTTGAGCGAGATAAATATCTGGTCGTAAATATCAGAAAATGGTGCCTCTGGTGGAGTTGATTCTTTCCATTTTTCAGCTTCTTTCGCGACGATATCGGCACGTTTTTCTCGTGCTACTTTTCGTATCTCGCGGGATTCGATACGATATGGGTCGAGGAGATTTGAGAGGGTAGAAAAGTCTGCTTGTAGCTGTTCTGAGGTCTCATTTTTGAGGTTGAGAGCTGTGAAGGATTCATTATAGATTTTATTGAAAACTTTTTGATCGAACTTGAGAGTCGTCTCCCTATTGACTCGGTAGACAGAATCGAGGAATGTGATTTCGTGCTTGAGGGCAGTGATATCCTGGATGATGAGGTCTTTTTTCGTACGTTCGAAATCAGCTAATGCTTTTTTGACGTACTCATGTGAGATGTTCACGAGATCCTCGAGTGAGTCAGTGCGAGTTTCACGATTACTCGCCAATTGCGTTTCGAGGTAATTCGCACGCTCTACTATTTCTCCCTTCTCTGGGAAGACCATCTCAGCCCCTACCTCAGCGACTGTACGGAGAGACTGGATATTTTGCACAATCGTATCGTGCATGCGGTAGAGATCATTTCGGTATTGATTGATGAGTGCACGAATCCCTGATTGGAGTATGAGAGATTCTCGGATGATGATATCGGGTCGTGTGAAAAAACTTCTCTCATTAGCAGCGAGGTGCGCTTTTTGAAATGCAGGAGTCATTTCGACGAGTGTCCCCTCTCCTGTGGCTTCCTCGAGGAGCACATCATATCTGTAGACCAGAAACTGGTGCCAGAAAAATACTCCGAGGTGGAAGAGTACGAAAAAAAATACACCCGCAAAAGCATATCCTCCTATTTTCTCTCCGACAGAGAGACGATGCCACCACTTTTTCTTCATATAATGGTATCATACTACAATCATGTGGGATTTTGCAATGATTTTGAGTGAAGATGTGGTGAAATTATAAAGAAATGAAAAATACATGAGAAAAGGATATAGATTTTTAAGGGGCAAACTGTTTAAGGTCCTTGAATACAGACAGGTGAGATGAAAAACAGTCCGAGTTTTTGCCCCTTAAACACTTTTGATACTTTTGGTGACAAAAGTATGAGAACGGTAATGTGTTTCTAGATTTTCAAATATAATATTCCCATGAAACTTCGGACAAAAACAGAACGAGATGAGATACTCACTGAGATTTTTAAACTCTATCCGACGAAAACCATAGAGCTCGATTTCGAGACTCCTTTCCAACTCCTCGCAGCCGTCATGCTCTCAGCACAGATGACGGATAAAGGTGTGAATAAAGCAACGAAGAAACTTTTTGAAATCGTAAAAACTCCAGCGGACCTCCTGAAACTCAAGCCAGAAAAAGTCGAGGTGATGCTCCGAGGCGTGAATTATTATCGTGTGAAAACGAAGCACCTTTTTCAAACAGCAGAAAAACTCGTGCGCGAACACGGAGGAAAAATCCCTCATACTCTCGAAACCATCCGCACTCTCCCTGGTGTCGGAGTGAAGACAGCGAAAGTCGTCCTCTCCCATCTCTACGATATGCCCTTTATCGGGGTTGATACACATATCCATCGCGTGATGAATCGAATGGGAATCGTGAAAACTCGCACGCCAGAAGAGACCGATAAAAAACTCGAAAAACTCTTGAGTGAAGATCAGAAACGCACTATGCATCATGCCATCGTCCTCTTCGGGCGATATATCTGCACAGCAAAAAAGTGTAAATGTTCCGAGACTCCTCTCACGAAGTGGTGTGGGTGTCAGGAGTGTCAGACAAATACTTTATTTATTTAACAAGTATGAATGAAGTATTCTTAAAAAAAGAAATTCTAGATTTTCTTAATAGAGATAATCCTAATTTTACAACTAGAGATGTTATCTCTTTTATGGCTTTGCTGCGGACAATTATGGAATATTGAGACAATAAAGAGCACTGGGAGCTGATAAATTTTTACTGTAACTGGACTCTTCATTCAGAATTGAGTAAAAGCAATTATGGGCATACTCCATGGGTATTTAATCTTTTAGCTGAGACACTTAACAATCATTATGGTAATAGTGAGAAAATTACAGCAGGTATAACTACTGCAGTTGGTCTAGAAAAACTGAGAAATGATATACAGTTATTTCTTAGAAGTATTTTTACAACGGAAGAATTATCGGAAAAAAATTCACGATTGAATAATGATTTCATAGAGACAATTGCGTATATAATTCTGGATAGGCCAGTATTCAACAAGAAAAATAGTTCTGGAATTTACACCAGTGGTACACTAAATATAATACATTCTGTAAGTGGTGCTATAGTTTATATTTCAAAAATCATACTGACAGATTTACATTGAAAAGCTATGCTTTCTATTTATCTAGATCCGCCACCACCTTATCGTATAGATAATAGTGCCCCCTTTATAATAATTCAAATTAACCAATTAAAATAACTACACCATCAACTATGCTCCAAAAATATCTCTCCTACCTCCGCGATAATCCACAAAAATTGTGGTTTAAGAGAAAACTCTATGGTTGGGGATGGACGCCTGCGACGTGGCAGGGATGGTTTGTTACGCTCTCCTATATCGTACTTGTACTGGGTCTTGTCTTTATCCATGAGGAGGCTATTCCTGGAAATCCTGATTCGGGGAGTAACTTCCTGACATTTGCATGACCAATCATCGTACTCACGATAACTCTTATCTATATCTGCTACAAAAAAGGTGAAACTCCTCGCTGGCAGTGGTGACAAAAGAAGAAATAAAAAGCTTTATTTTCCCTGTGTAAAAAAAGAAAAACTGTTCATATAGTTGACTTTGGAAAAAATGGTACACAATGCTGGGAAAATATGAAAATAATAACAGGTCAGGAACCTCATCTCGTACAGCAAAGCTACATAGAAGAAATACTCTCAGATTCTGAGAGAAATGAGAGAATAAAAAACATAGCAAATGATCTCGGAAATATGGGGGATTTTTGTCGTGTCGCCGTCTGCATACCTGCATACCGTGAATCGAGCCTGATTCGAAATACGCTCGAGAACTACACGATACACCAGAAAACACACGAAGGAGTACGACTGGATCCAGAAACATTTGAGATAAATATCCTTATCAATCGACCAAACAAAGATTCTGAGAGAGATATGCTCATGCTCGAGGTGATCGAACAATTTTGCAGCGAGTATCCAGCATACCATATCAATGTCGCAGAAGTGGAATACGATTTCCAGGATAAAGCTATCATGGGCTTGATATTCAAGGATATAGCGGACGCGGTCATAGTTCGAAATCTCGCAAGAGAAGTATCGCCAGAAGAAAAATCACGCCTTGTTCTCAGAACAGCAGGTGCTGATGTCGAAGCACTCAATCCTGAACTCCTCGCCAGAACGATAAAGCTCTTTTCTGACAAGAGCATCATTGCACACCGTGGAGAGACGAGACTCCCTCCGCAACTCTTGAAGGCTTTTCCCTTGCTCCATGTCATGCAGACTTTTGCTGTCTATCTCCTCAGGCAATACCGCGGAAGCGAAACAACAAACGGACCATTTTCCTACACAGCTGAAGCCTATGCAACAGTGGGGGGATTTGACCCTCATATGAAACTCTCAGAGGAAGTAGATCTCGCTCACAGGATAGCTCAACACGCGGAGCAGACTGAATGAACCTCTGTATTTTTCTGTGATGATATCAAGGATGTCCTCAATAATCCCCGCAGACAAGTCCATGCCCTCTTCGGTGGTATAGGTATGGCAGGTCGATACAAAAACTTTGGTACTCGTCTCAATGAAGACACCGTCCACAACATGTCTATCTCTTGGAAAACTATCTGCCCCGCTACTCTTCCTGAGTCTTGCGTACTCACAAAAGAAAATCTCTCACGTGAACTCTCAGGATACTATCGCACGTATCTGAGAATCGCCAAAGCAAACAAAATCCCTCTCGAAACAATAGATATTATTTTCCGAAGAGGCTTTGAACTCTGTGGCATCACTGAGTACAGTATTCATAAGAGCTCTTTTATGTACGATAACCATATCGAGATACACAATATAAAATGACTCTTGCGACATGTAAAAGGACAGACACTCCCGTGGAGTAAAACATTTAGTCAGTATCAGACAGAAAATTTTTAGACAAAGAGTCGCACCAAATCAACACGAGCAAAATAGCATTGTATGCAGACGAGAAACTCATACTATGATATTTGAGTTAATTTTTTTACATATTTTTATGAAAAGCAAAGCTGTACAAACTGAAATTGATGCATCATACCTCTACCAGAAACTCGCAGAAAATGAGAAAGATGGAGTGATAGCAAATGTATATAAACAAATGAGCGCTATCGAACGAGGTCACGCAGAAGCTTTTGCAAAAAAAGCGAATATGAGCCTCGATAATTTGATACAACCAAGCTGAAGAGCGAAAACACTGAATCTCATCGGACGAATATTTGGTTATGACTATATCCTAGGGGTCCTCATGAATACAGAGAAGAGTCTCTCTAATGGTATTCTCATGGCAAAAAAACAACATGGTATGCCAATCACAGGAACGGAGACAAATCATGTTACAATACTACGATGAATTCTCGATCGAGAGAGCCAGATGAGTAGCGAACATATCACAAAATTTGAAAAACAACATCGCTCTGTCGGAGGTAATGCTATCCGTGCTGCAGTCCTCGGTGGTAATGATGGACTTGTCTCAAATTTTAGTCTCGTCATGGGTATCGCTGGTGCTACCGCTGGTAATGAAGGCGTTCTCCTGGCTGGACTCGCATGACTCCTCGCCGGTGCACTCTCTATGTCTCTCGGAGAATGGATATCTGTGAAGAGTTCTCAGGAGCTCTACGAAAATCAGATGGAAGTAGAGATGGAAGAACTCGAGACGAATCCTGAAGGAGAAAAACATGAACTCGCTCTCATCTATATGACCAAGTGAGTACCTGAAGCACAGGCACACAAAATGGCAGAGGAAGTCATAAAAGATACCGAACATGCTCATGAAGTCCTCGTACGAGAAGAACTCGGTATCAATAGTGAAGAATTGAAAGGCTCGGCTTGGGAAGCTGCGATTTATTCGTTCATTCTTTTCTCCGTTGGAGCTATTATCCCTGTCGCGCCATTTATGTTTTTGAGCGGCACGCCTGCCATCATCACGAGTGTCGCAGGAAGTGCAATTGGATTATTTATCATCGGTGCTGCTATCACGCTCTTCACTGGGAAAAATGTCTGGTACTCTGGATTCAGACAAATGATTTTTGGTCTCGCAGCAGCGGCTATCACGTTTGGAATCGGAAGTGTCGTCGGAGTCGCCGTGGGATAAATTATCTTTTGTACTTTGTACATAAAGAAATACTATCCAGACATATTTTGTTACGTTTCTTATGTCCTTTGAAAAACTTGGCCTCTCTCCTGCTATTCTGGAATCTCTCAAATCTGAAGGGTATACAACACCAACTCCTATTCAGTCACAAGCCATCCCTCTCCTTTTACAACGAAGAGACTTGCTCGGTGTTGCACAGACAGGCACAGGCAAGACGGCAGCATTTGCTCTCCCAATTATTCAGCTCCTCGATGAAGACCGTCGTCTCCCTGCTGGCAAACGTCTCATTCGCACACTCATCCTCACTCCCACTCGTGAACTCGCAATACAGATTGGCGAGAGTTTTACCAATTATGGGAAGAATATAAAACTCTATAACAAGGTAATATTTGGTGGTGTCGGGCAGTGAGCACAAGTGGATGCTCTCAGACATGGTTTCGATATCCTCATCGCAACCCCCGGGAGACTCCTCGATCTCATGAATCAGGGATATGTCGATCTGAAGCATGTGCAATTCTTTGTCCTCGATGAAGCAGATAGAATGCTTGATATGGGATTCGTCCATGATGTAAAAAAAGTTATCGCAAAACTTCCATCTCGGCGTCAATCACTCTTCTTCTCAGCGACCATGCCCGCTGCTATCGTCGAACTCTCGAGATCAATCCTTACCAATCCTGCAAAAGTCGAAGTCACACCGGTATCGAGTACAGCAAATACTATCAATCAGGTCGTCTATTTCGTCGACAAAGAAAATAAGAAACACCTCCTCACAGAAGTACTCAAGGATACATCTATCGAGCGAATTCTTGTTTTCACACGGACAAAGCACGGTGCAGATAAAGTCGTAAAAGATTTAGTAAAAATTGGTATCAACGCCCAGGCTATTCATGGAAATAAATCACAAAATGCACGTCAATTAGCTCTCTCAAATTTTAAATCAAAAACTACTCGCGTTCTTGTCGCCACCGACATTGCAGCGCGTGGAATCGATATTGACGAGCTGACTCATGTGGTGAATTTCGAGCTCCCAAATATATCAGAATCCTATGTCCACCGAATCGGTCGTACAGGACGAGCGGGTGCAAAATGAATCGCAATAGCCTTCTGCGATGCAGAAGAAAAAGAATATCTCACAGATATCCAGAAACTCATCGGGAAAAAAATCCCCGTCATAGACAATCACCCCTACCCGCTCAAGAATCATACTGTGGTCAAAAAAGTACAACAACAACGCCCTCCGAGAAATAAATTTCAGGAGTCACAAAGACCTGCTCAGAAAAATCCTGGGACTGGAGGAAAAAGGTGGTAAGCTATTTCGTATTTTTCAGAGAATTGTAGGCGAGTTTGAAAAGTTTTTTTTGAAACTCAGCAATCATAGGATTTGTTATTGTGATGGCAGTCTCTGTATTGAAATCTATATAGGCGACTTTGTGCCCATAGATAGTCATGAGGACGTTATCACGGAAATCATCCGTATTTGGTGGTATCACGACGAGATCACGGTCGAGTCTTTTTTGTTTCACTTTCGCAGCATTCGCAGACATGATGACATAACGCTGCAGTTTTTTCTTATCTCGTACAGTGCGATAGTTTGTCGGAAGGTAGGTATTTACTTTTTCTACGTCTACCTCAGAAGTTACACGATAAAATGTCTCATCATCCCCCAGTGTCGATACTATATCAGCAAAGACTGCTGTCACCCCCTTTTTCCCCTCACGATATTCTACGTGAGGTTTTTGATTCATGACGATATATTTTTCATTCAATTCCGAGATGACGTAATTGGCATTTTGCTCGAGCTCTGATAAGAGTTCAGCTATTCTCTCTGGTGATCACGCAGTGAAAAATTGACGCTTCCCTGTTTTAGAATTCACCACGAGTCACTTATCTGCCAGGAATGGGATATATCGGTACACCTCTGGTCGATGCAATCCTGTGCGAGCAACAATCTCTGACGGCGAAGATCGACCATGATCGAGGAGATCTACGTAGAGCTTGACCGCTTTTTCTGGTATACCAAGTTTTGCTAAAATTCACTGATAATTTTTCATAATGTAATTATTTATTACAAATTTATTTAGTACTTATTTCATTGTATTTAAAACATTTTTAAATCAATAAAAATCAATCTATTACAAAATATATACATATAAAATAAAATGCTTGTTTCGGGAGTAAAGTGTCCTCGCTTTATTTCTAACCTTCTTTTTATGCTCACTCCAGAACAAGCAAAGCAACAGATGCTCTCACCAGAAGAACGGTGTAAGCTCGCACAGTGACTCATCGCTCAAAAAGTCATCGATGTCCTCGATAGCCACATACTTCTGGCAGTTGGGTCTCATGATAACAGGGTTGATCTGACTCTCAAAGCTTCTGAGTGTCGCGACTCAGACGATAAGCTCAGGAGATACCTCGCGATTATGTGATATGTCGATATCAAAATCACGAGTGACTTCCCTGGGTATAACGAGAGTTATGAGTGATCTACAACTATCAAATTCCGTGTGCCCTAATTTTTTTATTCTTATTTTTTTCTTCTATGTACTCTCTCAAATCCTATCACGATATCGAAATCGATGCTCATGTCACTCTCGACGACGCACTCTCCAAGACCACACAAGAACTCGGCGAACTCCTCACAGCGATACAGGAAAATAATACAATAGAAATCCAAAAAGAATCAGCCGATCTCCTCGTCAATATCCTTTCTGTCGTCGGTCATCTGAATCTAGAAATTCCAAAGTGAACAAATGGAGAAGCTGGGGAAATTTCTGAACTGCCAATCCTCCTGGCTGAATGGCACAGATACATAGCAGCAGAGAGAAATAAGTATTCGAGAGATACTCCGAATCAAGACATGCTCCAACGTTTTACATGAGAACTCGTCAGCATACTCCTCCCTCTCACGCAACTCTGAAACACAACAGAAGTTATCAAAAAGTGCACAGAAAAATTTGGCTCACGGGTGAATGCTTATGTTCCAAAAATAGATTTAAAGGATTACATACAGGCGCACGAAAATTTCCCAAAACCATGAATCACTTTCCAGGATATATCCCCTCTACTGACCTGCCCTAAGGCAATGCAGTATGCCTGTTTTGAGCTCGCGAAGAAAGCAAAAAATGCAGATGTCATAGCTGGACTCGATGCTCGCGGATTCCTCTTTGGTATACCAGTTGCGCAGATATTGAATAAGCCCTTTGTCATGATTCGTAAAAAATGAAAACTCCCCGGTAAAACCATAGACACATCCTACTCGCTCGAATACGGAGAGAGTAGTATCGAAATACAGGCATGAGCGATTGAAGAGTGAAAGAATGTGGTCATCATCGATGATCTACTCGCAACTGGTGGGACCCTCCTCGCTGCGACCAGTCTCGTAGAAAAAGTCGGCGGTAGAGTCGATGGAGTCTTGGCTCTTATATGACTCGATGGACTCTCGGATCACCCACTCCGTCAGCAACTCAATTCTTACCGCAACGAAAGCATCATCCACTATTCCTAATTTTCCTTATGAAAACTCTTTTTGCTCATCCCAATTTTTCGAGCGTCTCTGAGACTCTCGTCCAAAATAATCCAGAGACAATGCGCCAGGGTCAGGCGGATATGGTAGATTTCCCAGATGGCTGGCCAAATATCATGATACATGATGTAAAAGAAACAGTAGAGCACAAAGATGTCACCTATATAGCTGACTTCTCGGAGCCAAAGAATTTCTTTTCTAACTACGCGATGATACGATCGCTCGTAGATTATTACGCTGACAAAGTGCGAGTCATTGTCCCCTACTTCCCTGTCGGCACTATGGAAAGAATTTCCAAAAAATGAGAAGTAGCCACTGCGAGGTACTTCGCCGATTTGCTCTCACATATACCATCTGGAAGAAAAGAGAAAACAAGTATTCATACATTTGATATACATGCTCTCGTGGAGCGATTTCTGTTTGATTCATTCCGAGTCAATGCTGAGCTCCATACTACTCTCTCGCTCCTCAATGTGACACCAGAGACAGTTATAGCTTTTCCAGATGATGGAGCAGCCAAACGATTCAATGAAGCCTTTCCAGAGAATGCGCGAATCATCTGTGCCAAAGTGCGTGATGGGGTAAATAGAATCATCACTATAAAAGAATGAGATCCGAAAGATCGTGATGTGCTCCTCATCGATGACCTCATACAAACTGGTGGAACTCTGAGAGAAGCAGCTCATATGCTCAGAAAAAAATGAGCAAAAAGGGTACGTGCTTTTGCCCCACACGGAGTCTTTCCCAATAATGCTCATAGGGAGCTCGCAAAAAGTCTCAATGAACTCATCACAACTGATAGTATTCCTGCAAATAATGAAAGAGCTCAAGAAGTGCCGAACATGAAAGTGATATCAATAGCACCTCTGGTAGAGAAAATACTAAACGGGGAATAAAATTTGTGAAAGTGATGAAGTCTGTATACTGGCGCCCTATTCCCCCAAAAAACTATGTGGTGACCTTCTCAACTCCATCCTCTCGGCTTTGTAGCTCATCAAGCCTCTCTTAGCCCTGGCGGAGGCTTTGGGAAAGAAAAAGAAAAACATATAAGTCCGCGTCAACGACTCCTAGAAATAATGAATACAGTAACGGGAGATATGCTCCCCCTCGAAGAAAGACGTATCTATGAAGAGATAGATAGGAGCCGCCCTTGGGTCCTCACTCCCCGAGAAATAAGTCTCCTTGAAAAACTTCAGGCCACAAAAAAATAAACCAATATCTGAAGAACTAAGAATGCAATGCTAAAATATGCTCTGCACTTTTTGAGCAACTTCCTCTACACTTCCCTCTCCATCAATAACAATAATATTCCGACCTTTTGATTTGAGAAATTCTATCGCTGAGACATACCCCGCATGACATTTACGCAAGAAATCTTCTTGTTCGTAGATTTCTTTTGCTTCTGTTCGAGAACCAAGACGCGCGAGCATCGTCTCTACTGATATCATGAGAACAATAGTGAGTTCTGGTGCGAGAATA
The DNA here is from genome assembly GCA_964630285.1 of uncultured Candidatus Peribacteria bacterium. Lineage (GTDB taxonomy): Bacteria > Patescibacteriota > Gracilibacteria > BD1-5 > JAGOOR01 > JAGOOR01. The sequence continues at coordinate 19,598 of CAZVRL010000018.1, forward strand.
TCTCTGTGTAGTTCGTAGATTTCTTCGAAACTCACGCCACTTGCATAGCCCTGATAGACATAGGTCGTGAGATCACAACGTGAGGAAATAATCCAGACATCACGTGCGAGAAGAGATGCACGAAAGAGCTCGAGCTCTCGACGATCTTCTGAGAAAAGTTTCGCTGTTTCAAGCGGTGGCACGACGATATGCTGCTGAGCGATTTCATTGAGTCTCTTTCCTGCTTCTGTCATCCGTGATGGCTCACGAGATTTCGTAATCACTCGATGCTTATTTTGGTCTATCAAATATCCCAACAAGAGTTTGAGCTGTGTATCTTTTCCGGCACCATCGACTCACTCAATAGCGATAAACATATCGCAGAATTATTTACGATTGCGGAGAAATGCTGGGATATCGAGATCATCTGCTGGAGATTTCTCTTCAGGAGCTGCTGGTGCTGCAGGAGCAGAACCGAGCACTCGACGACCGAATGAGCCAGAAGTTGATGGACGTGGAGCAGAAGCACCGTTTGAGCGTATAGTTACCTGAGATTCATCGAAACCTGTTGCAACAACAGTGATCTTGATTTCACCTTCTTCGAAGCTCGGATCGACGGTCGCACCGAAGATGATATTTGCATCCTGGTCACATGCACCTGTAATAACACGAGCAGCTTCATCGACTTCAAACATTGAGAGATCGTGACCACCTGTGATATTGAAGACGAGACCACGAGCACCCATGATAGAGAGTTCGAGAAGTGGGCTCTCGATAGCAGCACGAGCTGCATCAGTTGCACGAGATTCACCACGACCATATCCGATACCCATGAGAGCTGACCCAGCGTTTGACATGACTGACTTGATGTCGGCAAAGTCGACGTTGATGAGACCTGGTTGAGTGATGAGATCTGAGATACCCTGTACACCATTTGTGAGGACTTCATCGACGATACGAAATGCATCGAG
>CAZVRL010000019.1:0-19661 GCA_964630285.1 uncultured Candidatus Peribacteria bacterium
ATATCTACATCCAAAAAGTTGCCGAACATCCGCATATTTATTCTGATGAGGAATTGATGCGTGCGAAAAAAGGCAAGTGGAAAGAATTTTTCTGAAAAGATAAATTGATGCTCGAAATTGGAACAGGCATGGGAAATTTCTTTAGTAATTACGCAGAAAATAGACCAGAAATGGCATGTGTGTGAATAGAGCTCAAGTTCAAACGTCTCATCCGTACATATGAAAAATCTGCACGAAAGGGGAGAGATGATGTGATTCTTCTCAAAGTCTTTGGGCAAAAAATACCAGAGATATTTGCAGAGGGGGAAGTCGATGAATTATATCTGCTCTTCTCTGATCCATGGCCAAAGAAATGACACCACAAAAATCGCGTGATTCAGGACGATTTCCTCCGAGATGCTGCGTCCGTTCTTGCGCCTGATGGAATCTTTCTTATAAAAACTGATGAAGCCTCATACGCAGAATGGATAGATGAGCACCTCGCGCGTTCCCCGCATTTTACCTACGAGAAAAATGATAATGAAGAGCCTGAGAAAAAACTCACTCCAGAAAACGCGACAGAATTTGAGACGATGGGCCGACGAGAGGGGAGTAAGATAGTGAGTTTTTTGTGTAGGAAGAAATAATCTATTCCAATTCATCAATATGCTTCGTACTTTTGACAGCAAAAGTACCCAAAAGCATTTAAGAGGCAAAAACTCGCTATAAACCAAGTTCATCTTTGTATCAGATTTCATCCCGCTCAGACAGTTTGCCCCTTAAAAATCCTTTTGAGCTATTAGTGTAGTTTTTTATTTGCTATTATTTTAGTAATTTATAAAATACTAATATGGTGAATGTGAAAACACTTCAGAAAAAACTTTTCTCTCATAGTGATGAACTACGAGGAGGGGCAGAAGTGTTTGATATTCTCGGCAATGAATGCCGTCTCGAGATGGTACTCGCACTTATGGAGGCGGGTGAATTGTCTTCATGAGATATTGCTCAAGTGACGAACTGTACTCCTTCAGCTGTTTCTCAGGCGCTGGCCATGATGAAGCGTACACGTATGGTCGAGACTCGACGCGAATGGCTCAATATCTACTACTCGCTGAATTATGAAAATGTTCTGGTAAAGAAATTGCTCCCTATACTTTCTTCTTTTATTAAATAGTTATGACCACCATTATTCTCATCTCATTTTTTTCTGGCGTACTCACCGTCCTCGCACCATGTGTGCTTCCACTGCTTCCAGTTATTCTCGGGGGGAGTCTCGCAGGGCAGAGTAATAAGAGACCCTATATTATCATAGCTTCGCTGATTGTTTCGCTCCTCCTCTTTACACTCCTTCTCAAAGCTTCCACTGTCCTTATCCAAGTTGATCCTGACGTGTGGGAATATGTGGCAGGTGGTCTCCTGGTGCTCTTTTCTATCACACTTATTTTTCCAAATGTTTGGACTTGGCTCATGGATATTACTGGTATTGAAAAACTCTCTCAGAATTCTCTCGAAGCTGCGAGTCATCAGGAATGAATCTGGTGACCTATCGCTCTCGGTGCTGCTCTTGGCCCAGTTTTCTCGAGCTGTAACCCTACCTATACGGTTCTCCTCGCAACCATACTCCCAGCAAGTATGACGATGGGGCTGATAGGTCTTCTGGCATATTTTGTTGGTCTTGGAATTATTCTCCTGCTTATCGTCCATTTTGGACGGAGCATCATCGGACGTTTTGCATTCTTCAGTAATCCTCGTGGTATTTTTCGGCGTATTCTCTGAGTGGTTATATTGATTGTGGGATTACTGGTCATGACAGGCTATATCAAAAAAGTGGAAGCGTATATCATCGAAAAAAATATCTTTGTGAATACTTTTGCAATCGATAATACTCTGAATGATATCATCCTCAAAAGCCATAACAACAAAGGTGGCATGTGTGCCAATGGAAAATGTGATGAAGGGAAAGATGGAGGACTGATGATGGATGTTGCCAGGGCTCCAGAGTTGACAGGAATTGCTACATGGATTAATTCCAATCCTCTCACTATGGAGTCATTGCGTGGTAAAGTAGTGCTCGTCGATTTCTGGACATATTCGTGTATCAACTGTATCCGGACCCAACCGTATCTGAATGCGTGGCATGATAAATACGAAAAAGACGGACTCGTGATTATCGGCGTCCATGCTCCAGAGTTTGCCTTTGAGAAAATCGAAAACAATGTCCGAGAAGCATCACAAAAAGCAGGAATAAAATATCCTATTGCTCTCGACAATGATTTTGCTACTTGGGGGGCCTACGCAAATCGTTACTGGCCTGCGAAATACCTCATCGATCAAAATGGGAATATAGTCTACAAGCATTTCTGAGAAGGGAATTACACTGAAACAGAACAAAAAATTCAGGAACTCCTCGGTGCAAAAAAAGAACTCGAAAAGGAAGTAGAGAAATCATGACTCAAGAAAACTCCAGAGACGTATCTTGGTTCTTTGAGATCAAAAGAAGGAACTTTCCAGCTTCAATGAAATTGGTTTATTGGTCAAGAATATATCGAATCGGTAAAGGGTAGCGAAAAATTAATTCTTCCATTCTCTGCCAAAAAAGTTTTCTTGGTTGTTTCGTCTGATTCTAGGCAGGAAGGGGCACTTTTTATTCAATTTACTGATAAAAATTGAATGACCTCTTCCACAAAAAATATTCCTATCAAAGGCGATGGTATTTACACAGTATTTGATGGAGAAGAGTTTGAGACTGATGCAAAGATTTCCATAGAAGCAACTTTCTGACTCCGATTGCATGCATTTACTTTCTGAGAATAATTTATGAAAATCCTCACCTCTCTCACTATTCCGATACTCGCAACCATTCTGGCCAGTTGTTCTCTATTTCCTAGCCAAAAAAGTATGAATACATCGATTACTATTCCTGAAAATGCGAAAGTTGCTACCTTTGCTGGTGGATGCTTCTGGTGTCTCGAGCCATCGTTTGATACTGAGTCAGGAGTTCTCAAAACAGTTGTCGGATATGCTGGAGGGCACGTCGAAAATCCGACTTATGAGCAGGTTATCTCAGAGAAAACAGGCCATCGTGAGTCTATTCAAGTGACGTACGACCCTGCAAAAGTTTCCTACGAACGCTTAGTGGAGATATTTTTCCACCAGATAGATCCGACCGATACTGGTGGTCAGTTTGCTGATCGTGGAGAGAGCTACACTACAGCTATCTGGTATGTGGATGATCTTGAAAAGAAAACTGCAGAAGACTTTATTCAGAAATTAAACGACTCAAAAAAGTTTGATAAGCCAGTTGCAGTCAAAGTGCTTCCGTTTACGAATTTTTACCCAGCGGAGGACTATCATCAGGAGTATTATAAAAAAGCATCACTCCACTATTCTCTCTACAAAAAAGGTTCTGGTCGAGAAGCATTCATCGATGAAAACTGGACAGCAGAAGAGAGAGAAGTTATCGCAGGAAAGGATGCAGAATTTGCAAAGAAATATCGAAAGCCAGACAGTGCAACTATCTGCAATACTCTCAGCGAAGAGTCTTGTCGAGTGACACAAAAAGAGGGGACAGAGCCACCATTTGAAAATGCATATTGGGATAATCATGAGGCAGGTATCTATGTGGATGTCGTGACAGGTGAACCACTCTTTAGTTCTCGTGATAAATATGATTCAGGCACTGGATGGCCGAGTTTTGATCGACCTATAAATCCTCACTTTATCACAGAAAAAACAGACTATAAGATTGGCTTACCGAGAACAGAAGTACGTTCCAAATATGGTGACTCACACCTCGGTCACGTCTTCGATGATGGTCCGAAAACAACAGGGAAGAGGTATTGTATGAATTCTGCTGCTCTCCGATTTATTCCTCTTGAGCAGATGGAAAAAGAAGGATATGGTGAGTATCTAGACCGTGTTAAACCTTAGCCCTAAAAGCAGTCTGAGAAGACTTTAAACTACTTATTTATTTATTTTTCTCTTTATGAAAAAAACTATTGCAACAGGTGTAGTTCTGACGAGCTTGATTATTTTATCTGGTTGTAGTCTGACAAATGAAAAAGAAGATGCTATGAAGTTCGAGGGTATGATGCCAAAAGAGGACAATAGAACAATTGATGCTATGATGAAAAAAACAGAAAGTGATAACGGTATGATGAAAAAAGAAGAGCCAGCAGGAGATGCTATGATGAAACAATAATTTTCTTCATAGTAGAAAAATAGCTCGGTAAGGGGCTATTTTTTGAAACAAGAGAAGAGAAAAGATATTACCTTTCTCATCCTTTTGATATGTTTTCGTGGGTTTCTGATGAGTCGATAGAGCCATTCTCAACCAAATCTCTGGAAAAAACGAGGAGCAGGAGCTCGAAATCCTGTGAGTAGATCAATCGAACCACCGACGCCTAGAAGGAGACCACATTGGGTATTTTTCTCCAAGATTTTGGAAAGGAGCTTTTCCTGTTTTCCACCCCCGTGTGTCGCAAAGACTATTCCATGATGCAGGATATTGGAAGGTGTTTCATCGGTAACGAGAACGGTTACGTTTAAGCCAGGAAATTTTTCCAGGATTTTTTCCTGTATGCATGATTGTGAATTTTTCTTCGCTCTATCTCCAGACGTATTACCATAGACGATAGGATCGATAATCGTAACAGGGATTTTTCTCTGTTCAGCAAAATCTAGTAGGTCTCGAGTCAGATAGGCACCAGTAATTCTCTCACCATAGAGTGCCCGAAGTCCACGAGAATGAATGATGGATCGTAGACACCAATAAGGGAACATGAGGTATTTGAGAACTATAGGGAGTGTGCTTTTCTGAACCTGATAGGAGACGAATATACCAGCCCCATCCGGGAGAGCGTAGTCGGCACTTTGGAGTACTTGCAGGAGCTCAGCATCTCTCGATGCCTCATAGAGCATCTCAGGATTTGGCGTGACGATAAGAGCAGATGCCTTATCTGAGGCTTTGCTCTGGAGCTCCGAGAGACATCGAACGTAGCTTCATTTATAAAAATTGACTCAACAGAGGGAAACAGTATTCATAGGATTATAATAACCGAAAATATCAAAAAACATCTATTTCATTAATTTTCCTATTCATGCAACACCTGTAAGTCAGAAACCTAAAACGGACGTTGCATATTTAGCTGCAGGCATATCTATTTCATTTTTGAAAAGTAGATAGGCAACAATTCCTGAAATAATTCAAACAACCCCCAGGGCATTGATAGTATAATTCTCTAGTTTTTCCTCATCGTTGAGATATTTTTGTATAATAGCATTATTCGTTTCATAAGCTTCTATAAGTTTTTCTTCTGCGTTAGTAATGCTTGAGTCAGTAGGAGAGAGTGCGAGGAGCGTCATATACATAATTATACCTACCAGTAAGTTATGTCAATTACGAAATATATTTTGTATAACGAATGAAACCTATTAAACTCAGTTAATATATTAAACTCACTATCATGTACCTCTTCCTCGATACCGAAACACATCATGTAGAAAATCCGATTATGATTCAGTTGGCGTACAAGCCTGACGATCGTCTCGAATATTTCTCTTCGCTCTACGGTACAGGCGGTGTGCCTATCGAGATCAGCTCAATGGCAGTCCATCATATCACTGAATCTGAGATAGCAGGGAAGCCGATGTTTCAGGATACTCCTGATAAAGAGACACTCCAACATCTCCTCGAAACCTATACCCTTGTGGCTCACAATGCCAACTATGATGTCGATGTTATCGAACGTACTGGCCTCGAAGTGACTTCTCCGATTTGCACACTCCGTCTCTCTCGTTACCTCCTCCCAGAAATCGAACAACACAAGCTCCAGTATCTCCGCTACTACTTCGGTATCGAATTCGCTGAAAAACCCCAGACACACGATGCTCTCGGTGATGTCCTCGTTCTCGAAAAAGTCTTCTACAAACTGCACGAACTCTTAAAGGCAAAAGAACCACAGAAAGACGAACAAGAACTCCGAAATATGATGATAGAAATATCGTCTCATCCGTCGATTCTCTATATGTGCAAATTTGGCAAATACAAAGGCACGCTCTGGACGGATGTACCACGAGACTATCTCGATTGGGTGGTGAATAAATCCGACTTTACTGACGAGGATGTGCTCTATACAGCAAGACATTATCTTGAGCAAGTTTAAAATATGCAAGACGTTCAGACATGGCTTAATAAAAAATCTGATAAACCAAAACTCCTTGTCATCTATTGACCGACGGCGTGTGGAAAGACTGCCCTCACGATAGAGCTTGCGAAGAAATATAATGGTGAGGTTATCAATGCTGATTCTCGCCAGATTTATCGTGGGATGAATATCGGGACAGGGAAGGTGACAGTAGAGGAGATGCAAGGAGTGTTACATCATATGCTGGATATCCTCGATATTCACGAGATGTACGGAGTAGGAGAATTTGCACCAGAGGCGAGGCGTATCATCGCGGATATCACCGCTCGCGGCAAGCTCCCGATTCTCTCTGGTGGTACAGGGCTTTTTATCGATGCAGTTGTCGGAAACTTCACCATCCCAGAAGTCCCAGCAGATTGGGAATATCGTGATGATCTCGAGGCATTTCGAGAAAAAGAAGGCAATGAAGCTCTCTGGGAAAAACTCAATGCTGTCGATCCAGACTACGCGAGTGAGCTCGATCCTCGCAACTATCGCTATGTCATCCGCGGCCTCGAAATATGGAAAGCCACAGGGCAATCAAAGAAAGTGCTCGGGCAAAAAACAGAGAGTCCGTATGATTTTCTCCGTATCACGCCGTATGATGGAGACCGTGAAAAACTGTATCAGAAAATCAATCAGCGAGTAGAACAGATGTTTCAGCAATGACTCATTGAGGAAATATCAAATCTTCTGGAGAGCTACAAAATATCACCCACAAGCTCTACAGGAGATGAAATACTTGAGAAACTCCCAGGACTCAATGCTATTGGTTACCGAGAAATTCTTCCTTACCTCGCAAATACTCAATCACTTGAGAAAACGCTCGAACTCGTCCAGCAAAATAGCCGTCACTATGCGAAGCGTCAGCTCACTTGGTTTCGTCGATACAATCCTCAAATATAAAAAACCCTCCATCTCTGGAGGGTTTTAATTTTTTATGAAGGAAGATTATTGAATAGAGTTAACAATCTCACGGATAGCGGTGATGGTGAGTACGAGATTATCGTTGCCACGTTCATTTGCTTTATCCTCGAGATCATCTAGACGTGAATTAACTTTTTCTTTCCATTCAGCTTTTTTATCAGCAGGAAGAGCTTTGATAGTATCGAGTTTTCCCTCTATCTGAGTTTTGAGATTGGCAAGCATAGTTGCAAATTTTGCTTCACGGAGAGCCTTGATATTTGCACGGAGAGCCTCACGTGCTGCTTTTGCTTCAGCCTTACACTCAGCCTTGATAGTTTCCTTTTCAGTATCAGTTTTTGCTGCATCGAGACGGGCCTTACACTCAGTTTTTGCCTGCTTTATATCATCGCGGTGTTCTTTGCGATAGTCCTTGATTTCATCTTTTGTTTCATCACGGACATCTTGACGGAGTTCGCGTCGTTCTTGACGTTCACGTCGATGCTCTTGATGAATTTCTCGCTCACTCGAATCGTCTGAAGTTGACGTATTTGAGCCTGTATCAGCCCACGCAGAGCTCGTAATCAATATTGTTGCGATAATCGCAGTTCAAAGTGCTTTTTTCATAATTTTATGGGGTTAAAAAATAAGCCAGCACATAGTAGTACTTTTCTCCTCTTATTGCAAGATTATATTGCTTCCCTTTTTTATGAAGCGTATTCTCCCCGTATGGGAGACCTGTTTTTCAAAATAAACGAGCGAAGTTCACGAAAACTTCACAAGAAAATGAAATATTTCGATTTCGTATACGTAGTGGTGATTATTTCCATTGAAAATTTTCACTTACATCACTTCCGACCCTCTTCACCCCGTGCGCTCCAAAACTATCTCGCATCGCCTGGATCAGGTTAGTTGGGAGTTTTTCTACAAAAAGAGTCATGAAGTAGTCACGAATACTGCCGATAACAGGGGTTGGGATTTTGAGTTTGTCCAGAACAGAACTCGTGTTATCAAGCTTGATCGCAAGACTATTTATGAAATCGCTTGCATCTGCTGTTGTTGGAAGTCCGTAAAATGCTGGGAGAATCTCAAGCATGCGACTGCGGATAATACAACCTCCTTGCCAGATGCGGAGAACTTCACTGAGATTGATACCCCACTGAAATTCTTTTTCAGCTGCGATGATGAGATCAAGACCTTGGAGATATGAACCAAGATAGACGAGTGAGAGTGTATCGTGGAGGAAATTCGTCGAGAGCGTATTTGTGATAGTTTCTGATTGTGTGGCAATTCCTGGGAAAGAAAATGTCTGATTTCTGCCTGACATCCACCTCGCAAAGAGAGATTCTGCGATAGCAGGCACCGGCACACCAAACTTGAGAGCGGCTTCGACAGTCCATCCTCCTGTTCCTTTACTTCCAGCTTTGCCACTTATTTTTGGGAGCAAATCAGACCCATCAGCATCTTTTGTTCCGAGGATATCGACGGTAATATCGAGAAGAAAGCTTTTGAGAAGGCCAGTATTCAATTCTCGAAATACTTTTTGTATTTCAGCTTGAGGGGTATTTCCATAACGGAGAATATCGTAGATTTCAGCAATGCCCTGCATGATTGCGTATTCGATACCGTTATGTACCATTTTGACAAAATTTCCTGCTGCTGCCTTGCCTACATAGGTTACACACGGCTTTCCTGTGAAATCTTTCGCAGCGATTTTTTCGAGGAGAGGAAGCATTCTCTGAACACTTTCTGCTTCTCCACCTGGCATGAGTGCAGGTCAGAGTCGTGCGCCTTCAGAGCCTCCTGATATGCCACAACCTACCCAATGAATACCATGTTTGAGAGCTTCAGCTTGATTTGCGAGTGTCGTATCCCAGTGAGCATTCCCGAGATCCCAGATGGCATCGCCAGGACTCATGATGCCGAAGAGTTCTTGTGCGACTTCTGTGGTGACTTTCCCAGCAGGAACGAGGAGGATGATATTTCGAGGCGATTCTGTTTTTTGTATGAGTTCAGCGATAGTGTTTGCTTTTATGACAGAATTTCCTATTTCTGTGACGAGAGCATCGACTTTATCGAGTGATCTATTCCAGACGACGATAGATTCATCACGAGAGATGATATTCCGGACGAGATTTTCGCCCATGGTACCGAGACCGATAAGTCCAAGATGTGTCATAAAAGAAGGTATTAGTATCACCTCATTTTTACCAAACTCCCAAAAAAGCAATAAAAAAAGAGCAACCGGAGTTGCTCTTTGATTATCAGATGCAATTATTGATCGCGACCTGTGCGCATGCGGTAAGTATAGATACCAGTTCCGAGAGCAAGAGCGAGCATAAAGAGGATGATAGATTCAGGTCCTGTTTGTACTGTTGTTGCTGAGTTGAGTGAATATGGAGGGAACTCGTAATCACTGGCAGAATTATATGTCGGCATATTCTCTACTTCTGATGGATCAAAAGGGAGATTGATATTAATATCTCCATTACCAGGTGTCACAGGTGTTACCTCTCCAGACATAGTCGGAGCAGAGTTGAGCACGGGGACTTCTCCAGACATAGTGCCACCAGTGACACTGTCAGGGAGGATCTGCGCAAATGCCATACTAGAGATGAGGCTGGCAGCGAGGATGAGTGTATATTTTTTCATAAATTGATAATACACAAGCAATGTATCATACATTTTTGTTCTTTACCAATCATTTTACAGAGAAAAAACCAGGAAACTACTTGCAAAATATTAAAATAATGTTGTAGTATCTATTTTTCGAGATATTGCTCTATATCCTTGCGTATTTCATAGATTTTCTCGAGGTCCATGATGGAGGCGAGTTTCAGATCAGGAACTCCTGATTGTCGCACCCCATAGACCTCTCCAGGGCCACGGAGCTGCATGTCGATTTCTGATATTTCAAATCCGTCATTGGTTCTCTCAAGTGCACGAAGACGCTGAGCATTGGCATTATCCGAGAGGAGATAGCAATAGGATTGCGCTTGGCCGCGACCGACACGTCCACGGAATTGATGGAGTTGAGAGAGTCCGAATCGCTCAGCATTTTCGATACAGATAACCGTCGCGTTGGGGTTATCGACTCCTACTTCGACTACAGAGGTAGAAGAGAGTATATCATAGTGTCCTGCGATGAAGTCCTGCATAATCGTTTCCTTTTCTTCAGCAGACATACGACCATGGAGGATGCCAATACTTCTCTCAGGAAAAAGTATTCGGAGTTTTTCTGCTGTTTCATGGACAGAGACAGCATCGATTTTTTCGCTTTCCTCGACGAGAGGGGAGATCCAGTAGGCTTGGTGCTCATTTTGTATCTGTGCTTCTATCCAGTTATAGGCCTCATGAGCATGAGTTGGAGTGACGATTTTTGTTGTTACGGGCTTTCTATTTGCAGGATATTCACGGATGATAGAGATATCCTGGTGTCCGTAGAGTGCCATCGAGAGTGTCCGTGGAATAGGCGTCGCGGTCATCATGAGGACATGTGGAAAAGTAGAGACTTCATTTGTGTTTTCTGGGGTGTCTCCGAGACTTGTTTGCAGTACTCATTTGCTGATATATTCGGTGAGTCTTTCTCTCTGTTCTACTCCAAAACGATGTTGCTCATCGATGATGACATAGGAGAGGTGTTTGTAGTGGGTATCTTCTTGGATGAGAGCATGTGTTCCGACCACGACTGAGAGTTGTCCTGAAGCGAGTGCGCTTTTGATTTCCTTTTTTTCTTTTGTTTTGAGGCTCCCAAGCAGGAGAGCAGAAGTGATGCCATAGGGTTCGAGGAATTCAGCAAGCTTCTTTGATACCTGGGTAGCCAGGATAGTGGTTGGAGCCATATAGGCTACCTGCCCTCCTGTTCCTCGGATCCAGTGAAGAAGTGAGAGAAAAGCGACAATAGTTTTACCAGTACCGACATCACCCTGCAAAAGTCTCTGCATACAGATATCTCTCTCCATATCTTTGAGTGTCTCAAAGAGAGTGATTTTTTGATGATTCGTGAGAGGGAAGGGGAGTTTGCTGATCGCTTCACGCATAAAGTCAGCATCAAGGGGGATTCATTTTACATGACCGATACTGGCTTCTTGGATGATTTTTTTTCGTTGTAGAGCCTTATATTGCAGCTCAAAGAGCTCTTCGTAGGCGAGTTCATGTTTGGCGAGTTCATAGGTTTCGAGTGTATCTGGGGCATGAAGGGCCCGGATGTTTTCTATTCTCGGACGATGTTTCCTCTCTGTGCGTATTTCCTCAGGTAGGACTTCAGGTATATATTTGAGGTATTCGAAGAGGAGCGGTATCTTTTCGCGGAACCATTTTGTATTGATACCCTGTATTTCTGTATAGATAGGGAGATATGCTTGTCTCTTTTCACCGAAGAGTTCTATATCGGGCTGGGGGAATGAGAGCTTTCCGTATTCGTATTTTGGCTTTCCATGGATGATGATTGTATCACCTGGCTTGATTGGTTGCTTGAAAAACGGCGTATGGAAAAAGACACACTCTGAGGACATGCCATTTTTATCACTGACGAGAAATTTTGTGAGTTTTTTCTGAAACCGTGTTCGTTCTTGCAATATATTGATGAGTGTGACTTTGATGGTATTTTTTTCCTGGATATTCACGTACGCGAAAGAATCGAGTACATCTGCAGTATTCTCTATATCACGTGGAAAAAAGAGGAGTAAATCTTCCACTGTTTCGATACCACCGCGGGCGAGTCTCGTTATATAACTCTCTGTTGTATGAAGAAGGGTTTTCGTCAACCGCATAGGGTTTGATTTTGTGTTTGAAAGTTACTACAATTGTAGTACTTTTCCTCCCTATGACAATGCAAAAAAAGCATATCCCAGAGAGTCTGACGACGTCTTCGATAGAAGAAGATGATTACTATGCTGTCGAAAAGAAACGAATAGCCGAAGAAACACAAAAAGCTCATAAAATTCACGAACTCGAGGTCCAGTCCCATCTGACAGAAATGATTCCCTACTATGAAGAGGCAGAAGGAGATGACCGACGAATACTTCTTCTCCTGAATAGTCTCCTCATCAATCGATTTGAAGAGCCGGGGATGATGTATTGGAATATATTTCGAAATGCTCCAACTGAGATACGAGACTATGCTGATTTATTCGGTTCCGACCTCAGCGAAAAGGATATCAGTGCTCTCATACGTTTCCTGGAAATAAAAAAAGAAGAACAAGAAAATATGGTCGATATGGGCTTTGATGAAGATGGGGAAGAGGATGACCTCGTTATCGCGAAAAACGAAGAGCCTGACCCAGACATGGATTCGCCAGAGGAAGAAGAATAAAAATTTGCTCCTAGGAAAAGTTTTCATACAATCCACGCATAAACTATGGTGGGGTACCCAAGTGGCTGAAGGGGCGGGATTGCTAATCCTGTAGGGTGACCAAAAGTTGCCGCGAGGGTTCGAATCCCTCCTCCACCGCCATGTTTATAACAATATGGACCTATAGCTCAGGGGTTAGAGCAGTCGGCTCATAACCGATTGGTCCCTGGTTCGATCCCAGGTGGGTCCACCATTAAATCTTCAAGAAATTGGAGATTTTTTTATGCTAGAATTTTTCAAATTTTCTCTACAATGCCCATCATATGAAGTGTATACTTACTATCCTCGATGGCTTTGGCATCAATACAGAATCAGAACTTGATGACGCTGTAAAACAAGCAAAACATCCTGTATTTCATGAGCTTCTTCAGAAACCACACGCAAAACTCTGGACACATGGGCGATGCGTCGGTCTCCCAGACTGACAAACAGGTGGGAGTGAAGTAGGTCATCTCACGATAGGAGCGGGGAGGGTCTGCCCGCAGACGTTGGTAAGGGTGACTGATTTGATGGAGCATCTCGAAGATGATGCAGTGTATCAAAAACTTCTCGCATACGTACGTTCACACAACAATCGTCTCCATATCGTGATGATATTTTCTGACGGAGGTATCCATGCCCACACAGACCATCTAAAAACCCTCCTCAAAAAACTCCCGACTGATATTCAGATATATCTCCATATAGCGAGTGATGGTCGTGATGTAGCGCCAGATTCTCTGCCGAGATATATTCACCTCTTTGATGAAGAAATCGCTTCCAAGAGACTCATTATTTCGTCTCTTGCTGGGAGATACTTTGGTTTTGATCGGGCTGATAACTGGACTCGAGTCGAGAAGGCCTACGAAGTGATGACACAGACAGAACGAACTGGGTGCCCTATGAGTTTGGAGATTTTTGAAATACTTCAAAAACGCTACGAAACAGGTGTGATGGATGAGCATCAGGAACCAATAGCATTTGCTGATGCAAAGGGTATTGAAGATGGTGATGCAGTATGGTGTCTCAATTTCCGTGCTGACCGAGGTCGCATGATGACTCAGGCATTTACACAAGATAATTTTGCGGGCTTTCCTCGGACAAAACTGGATATTTTTTATCTCGCCACCTTTCGCTATTATCCAGAGTATCAGGGGAATTTCCTTCTCGATGAGATGGATATTCGTGACACGCTTCCAGAAGTCATCTCAAAAGTAGGGAAGATGCAGCTCCATATCTCTGAAACTGACAAATTTATTCATGTGACGAAATTTCTCGCAGGGCTTCGTTCTGAGCCGTTTGATGGCCAGGTAAATCAGGGATTTGATTCCTACACTGGTGGGCCATTTTCTGAAAAACCAGAAATGGAGGCCGATGCTATTTGTGATTACATCATACAGTATGCAGATCAGTATGACTTTACGGTGGTAAATTTCCCAAATGGTGATCTTGTCGGTCATTGTGGTAATCTCGAAGCGTGTAAAAAAGCCGTTTCAAAGCTCGGAGACGTGGTTGGTCGACTCATCGAATATTCCAAAACACACGAAGTAACACTCATCATCACAGCAGATCATGGTAACTGTGAGCGTATGGGGACCTCAGAGAGTCCGGACACAGCACACACGCAATATCCTGTTCCATGTTGGATAATCAGAAATGGTGAACCAGTCTCTCCAAATATTCTCGAATCTGATTTGACCGCTCTTGCTCCAACAGTTCTGGATGTTATGGGTATAAAAAAACCAGACGTCATGACAGGACAATCTCTTATCTAATATCTATTTTTTATTTTTCTTTTTATGTTTACTATTCAAAAAATCATAGCTCGTGAGGTCCTCGACTCTCGTGGAAATCCGACGGTCGAAGCAGAAGTGATATTTGCTGATGGTTCGTATGGCCATGCGATTGTTCCTTCTGGTGCGAGTACTGGCTCACACGAAGCTCTCGAACTCCGTGATGGAGACGCTGCTCGGTATCTCGGTAAAGGTGTCCTCAAGGCGGTTGCAAATGTGAATGGAGAAATTGCTGAAAAAATCATTGGGAAAGAATTTGCTGATTTCCGTGCACTCGATGCTTTCCTCATAGCTCTCGATGGTACTCCAAACAAATCACGTCTCGGAGCGAATGCTCTCCTCGCTGTCTCTATGGCAGTCGTGTGTGCGTGTGCGAAATCAGAAAAACAAGAACTCTATCAATTTATCGGAACGCATAACACACCAGTATCGACTGACTATGTCCTTCCAATGCCTCTCATGAATATCATCAATGGTGGTGCT
Source organism: uncultured Candidatus Peribacteria bacterium (assembly GCA_964630285.1). Taxonomy (GTDB): domain Bacteria; phylum Patescibacteriota; class Gracilibacteria; order BD1-5; family JAGOOR01; genus JAGOOR01. The sequence continues at coordinate 14,676 of CAZVRL010000019.1, forward strand.
CATGCTGATAATCCTCTCGATATCCAGGAATGTATGATAGTCCCAGTTGGTGCTGCGACTATGGCAGAGCGAGTACGCATGGGTGCTGAAGTATTTCATCATCTGAAAAAAATTCTCAGTAAGCGTGGTCTCGCAACGAGCGTCGGCGATGAAGGAGGTTTTGCCCCAATGGTGAATAGTACCGATGATGCTCTCGCAACAATTATCGAAGCCATCAAGTCTGCAGGATACACCACAGAACAAATAAAAATCGCTCTCGATGTCGCGAGTACAGAATTCTTCAAAGATGGAAAATATCACCTCGCTGGAGAAAATAAAGTGCTCACATCTGCTGAAATGGTCACCTACTACGAAGAGCTCATGGCGAAATACCCGATTATCTCTATCGAAGATGGTATGTCAGAAGATGATATAGAGGGTTGGAAACTCCTCACAGAGAAACTCGGAGACAAAATCATGCTCGTGGGCGACGATCTCTTTGTGACAAATCCTACCAGACTTCAAGCAGGTATCGATGGAAAATACGGAAATAGTATCCTCATCAAGCTCAACCAAATTGGTACAGTATCTGAAACACTCGATGCGATTAACCTCGCTCATGCAAACGGTATGAAGGCGATTATCTCTCACCGATCTGGTGAAACAGAGGATACATTTATTGCTGACCTGGCTGTCGGTCTCAGCACTGGCTATATCAAGACAGGCTCACTCTCTCGTACGGATAGAATTGCAAAATATAATAGACTGATGAGAATAGAGTCTACTAAATAATCATGTCTCACTTTCTCCTCAAATCTGAACCAAACTGTTTTAGTATCGATGATCTCGCTCGAGATGGTCAGACTTCGTGGTCTGGCGTGAGAAATTATCAAGCGAGAAATATTCTGCGGGACGATATGGAGATAGGGGACATGTGTTTTTTCTATCACAGTAATGCATGTGATGAAAATGGAATTGTCGGACTTATGCGTGTGACGAGTGAAGCTCTCCCAGATATGACAGCGCTCGATATCCATGATGAGCATTATGATCCGAAATCTACTCTCGAAAATCCTATCTGGATAACTCGTACCATGGAATTTGTAGAAAAATTTCCGAGAATATTTACTCTCACAGAGATAAAAAATACCACAGAACTTGCTGGTATGGAAGTGGCTCGGAAGGGTTCTCGATTATCGGTGAATAAGGTCAACAAAAAAGATTTTGAATATATCCTGAATACGTACAGAACCCAAAGTAAAACTAAAAAGAAATAAAAATTATTCTTTTATACGAGCTCACTTCTCTCGACACAAATCACGGAAAGCTTGTTCATATTTTTCTAAGAATAGCTTTCCTAAATTATTATATCATCCAGGATTTTTTGCGATTTTTCTCTGTACTCACTTTATTTTTTCTTTTATCGTATCATCGTTTGTTTCAAAAACGGCAGCTATGTCAGGGTATTCTTGGGCATAATGTGAGAACATGTTTTTATGTGCTCTGAGTACGCAATCATGGGTGATATCATAATCCACTCACACTCATGCATCAAATCAGATAATCGCACTGAAATGGCTATTGATACACTCTGTTAACATGAGCATACCCCCTACTGTCGTAGAAGTTTCGTATGATTTGAGTGTTTTCAGGGTGCTATATGCTTCTGATAGTCTAAATGCATCATCTTCAGAAATCTGAGATGTATCGTAATCAGTGTAAAATTCACAATTTCAGAGCTCATTTGCTATGACTCATCCGATCATCGCTTCAGAAGGGAGTCAAATTTTTCTATTAACAAAGACACTGGTCGCAAGTGCTTGTAGATTGAGGAGTATGACGCCATCATCAGGGATTACACGTCATTCGAAGAGATTTTCCTCGTCTGAAATAACAATTTTTCTGATAGGTTTTCCGACACACTGCAAATTCTTGTCTGAGATATCGTACTCGTAAATCCCTCGTGATATACCTTGTCATGTCAGGTAAACCGACAGAGTAGAGAGATACTTCCTACTTTCCTGTACAAAATCCCCCGCATTATCACATCAGTTTGGGTCAAATGGAAAGGGAACAGGTCTATTATTTTCTTTTTGATTATTGTATATTTCTCGAGCTTGTCCTACTAGCTCATCTCATTCGTAGGCTCAAAGTAACTGAATGATATTATTGATAAAGATATTTTGTTGTGCTGTATACTCGGGGATTTCTACACCCCCTCCTCCGAGATAATTATCGATAATGACCAGAGCAGTGCTTATATTTTTTTCTTTGTCTGTCATGCCTTGTGCACTTTCTATCGCTGGCACTGATGAGGCTGATTCTTCTTTTTTTGAACATCAGCTTAATACTAAGGCTACACTTAACGCGAGACTCATAGAGACTGTACTAGACAGCTTTCTGAGACCTGTTCAGTTTGCGGTTGGAGTTCAATGAATGTTATGTGACTGCTGAGTGTTCATATATTATGTCTATATTAAAATATAAACATAATTTGTCAAAATTACTTCTTCACAAACAATATCTCTGGTTTAGTTATGGTATTGAGGTCTATTGAAATTGGGTCATTGAGCGTTGTGCCTTCTTTGATCCCCATAGCTTCCATAACTTTCTTTGTTGCCTCAGGAATAAAAGGGGAGAGGAGGAGTGTAGCATAGTAGACATAGACTATCCCCTCAACGAGAAGTTTTCCTTTTTCTTCGCCTGATTTTTTCCACGGCTCAGTGGTGTTGAGCATGTTGTTGCCGTCTTTAAGTATATTTCGTATCATAGTGAAAGCCATTTGAGTCCAGAATGCTCATAACATCCAAAGTATAGCAGCCTTGGTATTTCCAGTAATTTCACTGTTTGGTTCTGGAATACTAGGTGTAATCCCTTCGTTTTTATCCCTATAGGCAATCCACAGCGAAAGCACCCGATTCACGAGATTTCCATAGCTATCTGCCAGTATATCGTTATGTACTGATTTAATACGTTCATCGCTAAAATTGAGATCCTGCCCGACACCGACTTCGCTGGTCATATAGAGACGGACAGTATCAGAACCGTATTCTGCTATCATGGCGTGGGGGTCGATGACATTACCGACGGATTTGCTCATTTTTGCCCCATCTTTATCGTTTACAAAACCGTGGACGAGGATATTTTTTGGCAGATTGATTCCAGCGGAGAGGAGCATACCTATCCAGGTGAGACAGTGAAAACGAGCAATATCCTTGCCGATGACGTGGAGTTCACAGTTCCAATTTTTGAAATCTTCTTCGATATTTCCTGTCGAGATACCAGAAATATAATTCGTAAGAGCGTCACACCAGACGTACATGACGTGTTCTGGATCATTTGGGACAGGGATGCCCCAGGTAAGTTGTTTTTTTGTACGAGAGAAGCTGACATCCTCCAGACCATCACCAATCATCGCAATCATCTCATTTTGTCGGAATTCTGGAGTTATTCTCACTGTTTTCCCATCAGGAATTTCTGCTGAATTTCCACTACCTGCGAGAAGAGCAGCTTTTATTGTATTACTGTATTTGCTGAGTTTGAAGAAATAGTTCTCATCTTCGGTCCAGCGTGTTGGAGCGCCACCTTCCTTGAGGCATTTATTTTCATCGAGTTCTTCTTCTGTCACAAATCGCTCTTCACGGTCACAATACCAACCAGCATAATTTTTTTTGTAGATATCGCCTTTTTCAAAGAGTCTCATCCAGAGAGCCTGTACTACTGGCCAGTGTTTCTCACGATCAGTCGTTCGGATATAGCCATCGTTTGAGATAGAGAGAGCTGTATTCATATCCTGAAAATGAGCTACATTTTCGTCGAGCATTTCCATGACATCCCGCCCTGCTGTCTCAGCAGCTTTGAATATCTTGCTTCCGTGTTCATCCGCACCCGTGAGGAAAAATATTTCGTCCCCGAGGAGACGATGACCACGAGCGATAACGTCAGTGAGTATTACTTCGAGCGCATGACCGATATGGGGCACGCCATTCATGTAGGGGATGGCGGTAGTGATGAGTTTCTTTTGCATGGGCGATAGTATAGTGAAATTGAGTGAAAATAAAAAAAATCCTCCACAAAGGAGGATTTTAGATTGTATCAGAAGCTAGTAACCACCACCATCTTGCGCCATGATAGCAGCCTTATTGGCAGCTTCTTTCGCACGAGTTTCAGTTGGAATAACGTTTGAGAGCGAAGTTCCGAGGCCGAGAGTTATCAGAGCTGCTAGTATGGTTGCCCTTACTCTTCACATCTCTTGAGGTTGTTCTACGTTGCCATTGCCACCATCGAGAGCGTTGAGAGGGTTTACCATAAAAATAAATTTAATAAATATTTGGATGCATATAATATATAAAATATTTATTTGTCAATATTTTATGAAAAAGCTTTTAAAAATCCCCCGGAATGGGGGATTTTATTTCTCGAATCATCTTTTTAGTAAGCGCTATTTCCAAAGTCAGCCATATTTTCCATTCCTTTAGGTATAGATGGTTTTTGTAGTTGTGCGTTTTTCTCTGCAGCTGCACGATCGACGAGACCAGCAGTACCACCAAATACATTAAAACCATTTGAGCCGGTCTTATCTTTCGCACTTTCGTCTGCAAGCAAGAGACCTAGACCAGCTAAAGCAGAAACAAGCAGGACTTTAGTTTTCAGACTGACTTCAGGACTACCAGCATCGCGTAAAGCATTATTCATAAAATAAAATTAAAAATTAAATCATCTTTCACTATAATACCATTTTTATTTTGTCAATTCCTTTTGTTATTAGCTTTTTCTAAAATAGGTACTCTCTGGATGAGATGAATCAAAATACAAAAAAAATAGCACTAGTGGCCGACTGGATAACTCACTGGGGTGGGGCAGAGAGGGTGTTTGTGAAGCTCATGGAGATGTATCCAGAGGCTGATATTTATACTTCCGTATTTTTCCCTGAGCGGCCAGAAGTCTTCAAGGGGAGAAAAATCCATACGAGTTTTATCCAGTATATACCTTTTCTGAATCGCAAAC
>CAZVRL010000020.1:0-19531 GCA_964630285.1 uncultured Candidatus Peribacteria bacterium
CCACCATAGCTCAGCTGGTAGAGCGACGGTCTTGTAAACCGTAGGTCATCGGTTCAAACCCGATTGGTGGCTCCATTTAAATAGAGACAATTAATAGGTCGATTGATGACCATTGCCACTCGAAATACGATTCACGTATTTCTCCGGTCATCGGTTCAAACCCGATTGGTGGCTCCATTTATATATCACAGAACACGGGTCGATACCAGAGCGGTCAAATGGGGTGGACTGTAAATCCACTGGTTCTACCTTCGGGGGTTCGAATCCCTCTCGGCCCACCATATGACACAATATCAATCTTCACTAGAAATAGTGGAGATTTTTTATTTACAGGATTCGAACCGCTCCTTTCGCTTCGCTCCAGTCGGGTTGACTCGCTGCTCGCTTGCTCGCAGCTCCCCCTCTCGGCCCACCATATGACACAATATCAATCTTCACTAGAAATAGTGGAGATTTTTTATATTCGGTGCTTTCATTGCTTTAATTCAAATAGGTGTAGACTATGGAGTCATATTCTTCGATACTATCGATATATTTCATTTATTTCCCTTACCTTTATTCTATGTTAGAAAAAATTGCTATCATACTGCTTATTCTCTGGGCATTTGGTCTTATAGGATCATATAACATGGGTGGACTCATACATATACTGCTGGTTGTTGCAATTATTTTGTTCCTACTTCGTGTGATACGTTTTCGTAAATAATTAATTGTATGCGAATTTTTCGAAAATATTCCAATCCCATCTTTTTTGTACTCTTCATTTTACTTATGTTACAGGTGAGTTGCACTCGGAGTCCTGGAAAAATTCAAGAAAATAAAAAAGATATCATCTCTCAGGAGGTAAGTCTTTCTCTCGATTTTCTCTTCCCTCTTGATAATAAAAAAGAACGAGTCACCAAAAAGACATTTTGACTCAGAATCTCACCAAAAAATTCCCCCGTTTCTCCAGAAAAATTTAGTGGATACCATACGGGCGTAGACTTTGAGATATTTGAATGAGAAGAAGATCTAGAAATAACAATAAGAGCTATTTGTTCTGGTCCGCTTTTGATGAAAAAATGGGCAACAGGCTACGGTGGCGTAGTAGCACAAAAATGTGAACTGGGTAAAGAATCAGTCATAGTGGTTTATGGTCACCTAAAACTTGCCAGTGTTCAGACAGCTATAAATACAGAATTAAAAGCTGGTGACCAGCTCGGTGTCCTCGGAAAATGATATAGTGTTGAAACTGATAAAGAGCGCAAACATCTCCACCTCAGCATCCATAAATGAGCTGGGATAAATATCCGTGGCTATGTCTCAACCGAATGAGAACTGAGCCAATGGTTCAATCCTCTCGAGCTACTCAAATAAAATTTCTATTTGAAAAATTCTCTCTCGGAGTAACATAAGGAGAATTACCTATTTTTCTTATGGAAAAACATCCTGAACACGCACTTTTAGAGAAAAGCGTCGCTCATGACAAAACACGACGACTCATATTCGGTGTTGGAACTGGAGTTGGTGCAATTCTCTGCCTTACCTGAACAGCTACTCAGGAAGAGATGATTGCCTATATCGGTCTTGGGAAATATTTTATACTGTGAGGCGTCACCCTTGCCTACCATGTATGAGTGACAGAAACGCAGACGGAAATCAAAAAACGATTTAGTGCTCGATAAGGGCATACTGATGATCGAAATTTTCGACCATTTCTTTCCAGAGTTTCCAGGAAATTTTTAGTTCTTTTTGGATACTGAGACATTCGAGTTTTTTGAGTGATACAAGAACGTCAGACTTCTTTTCCTGCATGAGTTCACGATAGATATGGAGCTGTTTGTGAAGTTCGTCTACTTTTCTCTCAAAATCTGCTGCTACATGCTCAAATCTCTCAGCTATCTTCTCTCGCATGTGCATATCTGGGAGTTTCGCACGCAGTGTTTCCATCACCATTTTGAGATCTTTTTGCATGAGATTCGCACGGACGACGAGACCGTCTTTGCTTCTGAGATTTTTCGCGAGATGGAATTTTTCGAGTATCCAGATGAGCCATTTTGTTGGGTCGAAATGATACCAAGAGATACCATTTCGGTAATCATTTGGGAATGCGTGATGATAGTTGTGATACCCTTCTCCGAAAGTGAAGAATGCAAGGAGGAAATTATCAACAGCTGTGAGCTCTTTTGCATAGGTTTTTGACCCCCATGTATGAGCGAGAGAATTGATAAAAAACATAGAGTGGTGAAAGAAAAACATCCACCCAAAAAAACAAAAATAGAGACTCGGTGCCCACCCTGTTACTGAGGCAATAAGGGATACTATAATTATGTTGAAGATTGCGCAGAGGGCGTGATAATATTTGTGCTGCAGACGGACCCATTTATTTGCCCAGAGATCTGGTATTTTTGTTGGGTCCATAGCTGGTCGTTTTAGAAGAAACCACCCCATATGTGCAAAGAAAAATCCTCGTTTGATACTATAAGGGTCCTCCATGGTATCCGTCTTTGCATGATGAATTCGGTGGTCATATGACCATGTAGCAGCTGAGCCAGCAAAACCCAAACAACCGACAATGAGGTATATATTTTCGATAATTGGATGTGCTTGGTATGTTTTATGAGAGAAATATCTATGGTAGCCCGCTGTGATACCCATTGCAGCAATAGCATATATCAAACACCCGGCAGAAAATGCTATCCAATTCCAAGAGAAATATGCAAAGTAGAGAGGAGTACTCAACAAGAACCCTCCATGTACAAAAAGAATAAAAAGTATACTAGTCCATTCAAAACGAGAGATATTTTTCATGTACAAATTATACCCCTCCCCTATCCACCTCCAAATGAGAAGACTTGATTATCATGTACGGTCAGCTTGGTTGATTTCTATACAGATAAAACATCGCTAAAATCATCCCTTTTACCGTCCTCTAAATACTCATGAAGTGCGTTTCTGGTGGCCAAAAGTGCCAAGACTTGAGCCCTATGACGTCTGGGAGAGACTGTGACGCTAGTGTCGCGAATGATGGTAGCCTGATTCCATCAAAAAAGTGTTTCAAAATCTACCCCCTGAACGATATCTCCAAAGAGTCCTGAACACGCAATAGTAATCATGGAAGCTTTTCCTGTAAAAGACCATTCTTTGATTTTTCTGTCTTCTATCACCAGAAAAACCTCTATATCATCGCCACACACACGATTGTGCTCGATATACCTGATGGTAGGCTCTAGGATTTCCCCCATATGTTGCGGGTTTGTTGCATAAAAATGTATCGTTTCTGACTGCATGTATAAATTATGTTATGAAACAACAATGTGTCAATACTTTCTCTGGTACTATTATACCCCTTATTCATTGATAACAAAAGAAAGATAGAGTAACCTGATGATATGACAGAGACTCAATTTACCCCTGAAACTGGTGGAGCCGACGTAGCCGCCTACGAAAACACTGATTTATCGCAGCTCAACGCTACCGGTGACGAATTACCACCAACAGAAAAACGACTCGAAAGCATCCTCATTCGAACGGTATTTTTTGGTCGAATAGCCGCATGGATAAGCATTCTGGTATTCATTGTAGCTGGTCTCTATGGTTGGACAAGAAATCAAACACAAAACAGCTGGCTCATGAGTCTCCCCATGAATACTTCTGGTACACCACTCTGTAGCTGGATGAATCGTGGCTATGATAAAGACCTCCGTAAGGATACAGCTTTCCGAGATTATCTCACCACAAAAGGCAAACAAGCCTATGTAGAACTCCTCGATCGCGGTCATTGTCTCGCTCCTGACACCATCGCTGGATGGCTCGATATACAAAAATCATTCATGTCCGAAGAGCTCGCTCGTGCTTACGAATCAATCATCCCAAAGAAGTTTCTCGGAACAACTATCACCTCTTCTCCAGAGCTCGATGTTATCGCCAAGAATTCTCCAGAACACCGTATGCATCACGATATCATACTCCAGCTCCTCTCTGATACTTCAGCCAAAATGGTGGACTCAACATCTCGTATCGTTTGTGGTGAAGTAAACTTCTTTGAACTCACCGCTGATGCCCACTGTGATGTCACAGCAAAACCACCTGTACAGCCACGGGCACGCGCTGTTGCCTTTATGAAAGAACTCTCAAATACACAATCAGTCCTCGTCACATATCCAAATACCCTCGATATGTCTATCGACGAGCAAACTGGACTTCTTCAGACCAGCTTTTCTGTCAAAATGACCTACATACCAGCTCGATACGAAGCGAACACTATCCAAAAACTCACCTATGACAAACGCTAATCCCATCATAACTCTCCGAAACAACGCCATAGTATGGATATCTATTACTGTGGTTTCACTTATAGGGGCTTGGTGGATTCATGGATTCTTTAGCGAAACTGGCGCCAGCACTATCGATCGTGTAGCTACTCTCAATAATACTATCGCTCTTATCAAAGAAGAAGGGGTCGTATCTGAGAAAAATTGGGACGAGCTCAATCCGGAGGAAAAGAAAAGCGAACGATGGTCTACAATGACAAGACTTGTTCCTACACTCAATAAACTCATCGGTGCAGGAACTCCTTCAGCAGGAAAAAATATCAATACCATGAAGGCTATCAGTCAAAAAGTAGGCTCAGGAAACTATATCACTTGGCTCGAAAAATCATGGACAGGAGAAGCTCAAACAGAGCTCACACAGACACAAACAGATATTGCTGAGATTATACCAGTCTTCGCTGGTATCTCTGAAGCAGCAAGTACTGAAAATATCGGAGGAAAAATCACGCTCAAATCTCTCATAGAATATATACAGACAAATATCGTCGATCAATTTAGTCTCTCAAATGCTCTTGGTCAAATAGGTATCAACACAGTACGATTTTCTGCTGAATCTGGTGATATTGGTATCTATGAAGTCCCTCTTCAATTTGAAAAGGTTCCTAATGAAAACGTCATCAATCTCCTCCAATTTATAGGGAAAACTGGTGGTGTCCGCGTCACAGAGTCTGGAAAAACTATCACTATCGAACACCTCCTCTCTCGACCTATCAAAAATACGCTCACAAACGAATCAACACTCAAAAATCTCCTCGTGACTGTCAAGGATATGAACATCACGCCAACCCAAGTGGAAGGGCGTAATGCAGATGAAACACACGTCAGTACTAAAACACGTGAAAACTGGGATGTCCGCATGACTCTCCAATTCTATATACGTGGAGCAAGTCGTGACCATATTGCTTCTCTCGATACACAAATCACAACTCTTCTGGATAAAAACGGTCGCGCCGGATCACTCATCGGTCGAGGCAATGAACTCCTCAAAATCTGTAATAACTGTCCAGAGGCAACTCAAATAAAGGACATCATTACCCTCCTCGGCAATGCTCGTGCTGCGTATGACAGTATCATCCTCCAGGAAAAGAATCCAAAAAACGACTTCTCTCCTATCGAGATTCTCGCACACAGAACAGACCTGATGACCACTATCGAAACACTTCAAAAAAAGCTCGATACGCTTGCTTCCTTTATCGCTCCTACCCAATAATATGTCTACACTCGAAACACTCAAACAAGCGATATTTACGGGCGAAGACCCTGCAAAAATCTGTGATCTCATGATCGTGGTAGCTATCGAAGCGCATGCTTCGGATATCCACTTGGAACCACTCAATGAAAAAGTCCGTCTTCGTTATCGTACTGATGGTGTCCTCTCAGAAATCCTCGAATATCCAGCAACAAATCATCCTCAGATTGTCGCACGTTACAAAATCTTGGGTAACCTCAAGATGGATGAAACGCGTAAACCTCAAGATGGTCGTATCTCACATGAAGTTGGAGATAAGGCGTTTGATTTGCGTCTCTCTACCCTTCCAACAGTTCATGGAGAAAAGATAGTGATGCGTATCGTCGATAAAACAAAGAAAATTCCTGATCTCGAAAAACTCGGTCTCGAAGGGAAAAATGGTATTATTATCAATCGTGCTATCGAACAACCAAACGGTATTATCTTGAACTCAGGTCCTACTGGTTCGGGTAAGTCGACCACACTGTACGCTATCATGAAAAAACTGAATCAACCACAGGTCAATATCATGACCTTCGAAGATCCAGTCGAAATCGTCGTCGATGGTCTCAATCAGAGTCAGGTTTTCCCAGATATCGGCTATACATTTGCCACCGGTCTCCGTACTGCTCTCCGTCAGGATCCAGACATCATGATGGTGGGTGAAATCCGAGACCAAGAAACAGCTGATATAGCTATCGAAGCATCTCTCACGGGTCACCTTGTTCTCTCAACAATCCATACCAACTCTGCTGCTGAAACACTCACACGTCTCATCAATCTCGGAATCAAGACGTTCTTGCTCCCTGCCACTATCAACGCCATCATCGCTCAGCGTCTCGTACGACGTATCAATAAAGACAAGGCAAAACGTGTCCCCTTCTCAGAACTCGATATCAATCTCCAGCAACGTGTCAAAAATGTCATCGCAACAACTCCAAAAGAAGAGATAAAGATGCGTCTCTCTGATGAAATCATGCGTGATCCTGGATTCCTCGTCCCAGACCTCACAAAAGTATCAAATGCTGACCAGGCCTACGAAGGACGAATCGCTCTCTACGAAGTCATGGAAATCACAACTGGTATCAAGGATATGATTATGCGTGAAGCTCCTGCTCGAGATATATTCACTGCTGCGGTTCGTGACGGTATGATCTCTCTCGAACAAGATGGTATCATCCGAGCGCTCCAAGGAGTCACTACTCTCGAAGAAGTCTACGGCGCTGTCCGACAGGAAGTATAATTTTTCATCATGAGCAACAATTCTATCATCATCCTCTCTGAAAAATTTGAAACACCAAAAAATCTCCAACAGAAATCATGGTGGGATACGATAAATGATGCTCTGATTGCCAATCAAAAAGTACGACTCAAAGATAAGGTTACTTTTTATCGTCTTCTCGCGACGATGGTCAACGCTGGCCTCACTGTCCTCCAATCCATCAAAGTCCTCCACGAAGAACAAAAAAATCCTGTCATGAAAAAAATACAGGACTCGATGATAAAAGATATCCAGTCAGGTCACAGCCTCTCAGCCACTCTGAAACTCTTCCCAAAGAGCTTTTCCGATTCAGAAATTGCCATGATTGAGTCAGGTGAAAAAACCGGTAAACTCAATGTCGCACTCCTACAACTCGCAACACAAATCGAAAAACTCTCTTCTCTCTCAAAAAAGCTCATCGGTGCACTCATATACCCTGCTCTCATCGTCGTGGTGATGGTTGGTGTCGTATTTGTCCTCATGTGGCAGGTAGTACCGAAATTGATTGGTATTTTCACTGATTTCGGTGGTCTCCCGCCAGCAACACAGATGCTCGTCAATGTGAGTGATTTTGTGCAGAATTATTGGTATTTGTTCTTTATTCTTCCTTTCGTTTTTACTTCAACCATCACCGCATGGAGAAAGACAGAACATGGTCTCTATATCACCGATAAAATGCTCCTCAAAACTCCTGGAGTCGGACAACTCCTGGAGAAAATCATCATCTCTCGTTTTTCTCGACTCCTTGCCAGTCTCATGAGTAGTGGAGTATCTATCGTCGAAGCGCTCAGAATCATTTCTGGAGCCCTCGGAAATGAAGTCTACCGACAACGTGTGCTCCTCCTCCGAGATGATGTCACACGAGGTGTCACTATGGGGACTTCGCTCGAAAATGATCCACTCTTTCCTGATATGGTCACCCAGATGATCAAGGTCGGTGAAGAAACAGCCAAGATTGATTCCATTATTATCAAAGTCGCTGATTTTTATGATGAAGAAGTCGATGGAGCTGTCAGCGCTATCAACAAGATTATTGAACCAGTTATCATCGTGACTATGGCGGTTGTAGTTGGTTTTATCGCCTACGCTATCATGAGCCCCATCATGCAGCTCTCTGACGTTATTAGTCAGCAGTAGTTTCTGTTTTAGAAGAAGCTATTTTTGCAGCATGTTTTCTCATACGTGCTTGATGTTCATCGAGACGAGAACTGAGTGGCCATACATAGTGAACGCGAATTCTATTGCGCTCTAATTCATCAATATAGTAATTGAGGAAGTCTTCGGTGACATCAGAAACAGACTGTACGCCTCTCTCTTCTTGTATGCGCAACAATATATCCAGGGCAGAAATACCTCCTTCTTTCTTATTTTTTTCATGCTTGATTGGTGCACGATCAGTTTCATCAGAAAATTTTTCTAACTTGAGAGTGATGAGTATTCGTTTTTTGAGAATATAGCGGGCTCTTGGCGATTGGCGGAGTTCCGTGATATTAAGTGATACATTCTCTATACTCTCCTGACTCGCGTCTTGAGCGATTTCACCATTGATACACAACTGGTCTCGACGGTAACAGAGTTCTGCATGTGGGTACTGTTGGAGAAGGCTTTCTATGGTGCTGTGAGAAGCTCTCTCATCGAGCATGAATGGGTTTTTTTCAGTTGGAAATTTCGAAGACCAAACACCATGTCATCCCTGATAAGGGCCAAAGAGCACGAGACGCGCTCTCCCCTCTTGTAGTAACTTATCATACGCAACTGCTCCAGTTTCTGTCTCTTTTCTAATGGCTCTTTCTTTGTTCACCATTCGTGTTCTTTCTCTCGCTTCTACGTTAAAAAATCGAGCAATATGAGCAAAGGCTTGAGCGACTTCTTCATAACATTTTTTCTGCGCTCAGGTCAGCTCTGATTGTTCTCCATTCACAACAAAAGATATACACTGTTTAGAAGTATAGAGAATCCGTACTTTTGCTCCTATATGACGCCAGATAACCTGCCCCACACCAAAAGCCACTGGAAGTGACCATCCCAGTTCACGTAATATTTCTCTGAGTACGTTTTTTTGATCGTCGAAGTGACCATTTTGTTTCCCATCAAACTGAAATCATCGAGCAAATTCGAGCATAGGGGTGAATTTCAGGCGCTCCTGTTCATACTCAGCCTGTTCGCGTGTTTGTTTTTCTTGCTCTTGCTGCTTCTCTATTTTTGTTTGAGCTTTTGTACGACGCGAATCAGCTATAGTGGTGAGATGATTGTGTATATCGGCATCATCGGTAGATGGACTAATAGTATTATCTTCTTGAATGATCCATGTTCTATGTAACGGGAGGAGATTTTTTACCTCTTCTCCGAGAACTTCAGATGCGTCTGCATCAGAAATAACAATCTCTATCGGACCGCCCTCATACATATCATTATTGCCATATTTTTGAAGATGTGTTTCGAGGACAAAAGCTGCCGCAATAAGGCTGATCTCAGCAGGATCTATTATTTTTTCCACTTTCTTTGCCACTTTTTCTACCACTGGAGCAACCGGCGCAGGAACGCTTTTAGGCTGATTTCTCAGTGCGTCTTGTTGTATTTTTTCTGCTTCTATTTCTGCTGGCGTTGGTTCCGCTTTGGCATAATAAATAACTTCAAGAGTATTTCTATTTTCAAAACGGTGTGTGGATGGAAGCGTGATCGTAATACGGTAAATAAAATGTCCTTGGATATCTCGGCCAAGAACTACTGGAATCATATTAAGACCTCTGATATCGATATTGTTCAGGGGCTCAAAAGAAGGTTTTTTTGCTGGTGGTAGGCTTCTCTCAACCTGTATCGTTGTTCCTTCTGGAAAATGACACTGAGAAAAATCAATCTGGGTCAGCTGAGTTTTGTTTTTTTTCGCCTCTTCTAAATCAAGAAAAATGGTTTTTATATCAGGAGACGGGACAATGGTTTTTATGGATTCAAGAGGACGTGATACAAGCGCCGCCATAGCAGTCTGATGAGGACGAGGGGTTGGTATTTTTTCAACGACCCTTGTAGCCTTTCTTAGTTCTCGTTGTTTTTCACGATATGGAATATAGAGTGATTCCAGTAGTCCACATAATTCTTCTGGTATTCCATCAGTAGATTCTGGTTTTTTTCTTCTCAGCCTTTTTGGTATTTTACCATTTTCGAATAAACCACCCTGCAAGCTAAAAGCATAATAAAATCATTTTTTTACTTCTGAATCATTTTTCATCAATATCTCAAAATACTTCTTTATCCACTCTCGCCAAGCAGGCATATGGTCACTTATCCCACCATCAGCAACACGTGTAGTATTCCTCAATAATTCATTATAACAAGCGATATGATTCTGACAGAGGAGAAAATTCAGCGGTGGAATATCGATTGCAGGGTTTTTATCAGACACCTCATTATCTATAAATAACTTTTCAAAAAAAACATCTGATGATGAAAACAGCCTATTCATCTCATCTTGGAGAGCCTCTAGACTAGGAATAAATCTTGCTTTTTTGAAGAAAACCTCGATAGCACTTTTCATTCTCACATCAAATTCTTCAACGAGCTTCTTTTCTCCAATCATTCACATCCAAGCCTTGTGTCTCCTCCCCCATGATCATCTCATCATTCTCTGAATTTCCTCCTGTGCTCGATCGCGAGCAGCATATACTCAGTTTTCTTTACCTTCATAAAATGCTATATCATTTTTTTGAGATGACACATAAGCATACCACTTCCAACAACTAATAATATTTCTAAATGCCAACTCACCGTGCTCTGAGCCTTCTGTAATTTCAAAAAACATATCGCTCGTTATGTGCAGCGGCAATCTCCATGAGACTGGACAAGACTCAAAAATTTTAAATATTTTTTCCTCGTCTCTTTTTAAAATAGGTCAGAGTGCTATATATGGCAGCTCTCCCCAGTCTGCCACCAGACTTTTTACATCACGAAGCATAGTCACAACTTGTGCATCATGTTCACTTGATAATCGATGTTCTCTTAGTCCTAACTCATTGGCTAACTTTTGCGCATCAATATCAACTGAAGAAAATTCTGATATAAATTCAATTTTTGCCATAAAAATATTTTCTCTATTATGTAATAATTGCAATAAAGTCAAATATTTTACTGTTATAATTTGATTATAATATTATTTATTTATAATATATAAAATTATTATGCTTCCCGGTCTAATAAAAATCTGAGATAAGCAGACAGAAACACTACTAGAACCATTAATTGAGGTGACAAGAGAGGTTTATCAATTGCTCACAAAAACGAATACGTTAGTCAAGGAAAAATTATGGAAAGTGCCCCCAGTCCATCTCATGCAGTCTGGAGAAGTATTTTTTATGTACACCTGTCTAGACTACACTCTGATGACAGGTTATCTATTGAGACGTTTGGGTATATCTGGCCATCTGGTTATCAATGAACTTGTTGGGAAAGAAGGGGTAAAAATCCATTTTGGGATTGAAACACCAGAGGGCTTCATTGATCATGTCATTGGTAATAGCACCATAATTGGAACTGGCCAACTACCAAACTTTTACGAACCATTAAAACAGGAAACTCAAGCAGTCAGACATCGTATAGATTTGTCCCAAATAGAAGGCCAAGATACTATTTTTGATATTATTCAAAGGAATAGAATACAAATCCAGCTCTTATCCGAGTCTATCGTGGCACAGTTAGCTGATAAATTTGAGCAAGATAATACTCCAGAAGTGTGGGATAATTTCATAAGACGGTCAGGTGGAGATATAAAAAATCCATCTATTTATCTACAAGAGTAGGAGTCATTTTTCAGACACTACACACATCTCCTCATACCGTGCGCCATACTTCCCTGCTATGTAGATACCTGGTTCGATGGTGATAATCATTCATGGCTCGAGCATCTCATCTGATTTACTCGACACATGAGGAGCTTCATGGATATCGATACCGACACCATGTCCGAGAGAATGCGTGAAGTATTTTTCGTATTCTCCGAGGAATTCTCTGGCTTTTTTGTCCAATTCTGCCATTTTCATGCCTGGCTTTGCCCAAGCAATGATCTCCTGCGTGACTCCTGTCACGAGTTCTCCTATTTTTCTGGCTTCATCAGGGATATTTTCTTGGTAGACCATGCGCGTCATATCCGAACAATAACCGCTAAAAATAAGTCACATATCCAGTAAGATGGTATCTTCTGGGCGAAGCTTTCTCTCTGTAGGACTATGGTGCGGCACGGCAGAATTTTCTCCAAAAGCGACAATGGGTGGGAAACTCGGACCACTGGCTCAGAGCTCGAGCTGGAGAATTTGAATCTTTCGAGCTATTTCACTCTCTGTCACACCTGGAATCAAAAAAGGAAGTATTCTCTCGTAGACATCTTTATTGAGTTTCTGAGATATTTTGATCAATTCCATCTCTGCTGGCGTTTTTATGAGACGTTTACTCGTTATCGGGCTTTTCTCAGAGGAAAATCTGACACCATATGACTCAATTTTCTCTCGAAGTGTCTGTGTCAGAAAATCAGGATCCGTATGGAGTTCCGGATATTGGACAAATATATCCCTCCATTGATCTCTCTGGCCACAAATTTGAAATTTTTCTGCATCAAAAAGCGCACTCGTCCGGGGATCACATAAGATAATTCCATCTCTTTTCTCTTTTATCTTTTCTCTTTTCTCTAGAAGTATCATTATCTCCCCAGGGTCATGAGACCGAACTCACGTAAGATAATAAATATCAGAAGGGTTTATGATGAGATGCATAAATAGAGTATATACAGCAATAATCAGAAAAAAAGTCATTATTTTTGTTGCAAAACTCTCACAAATTCGATACAATGGCTCCGTTATTGTTATTTTTAATACAAATCTATGAAAAACCAAAAAGGTTTTACTCTCGTCGAATTGATGGTCGTCATGGCTATCATCGCTATTCTCTCTACTGCTGGTATCTCACAGTACGGTAGATTTATCAAGAGCGCTCGTGACACAACTCGTGTCGCTGACCTCAATGCGCTCAATATCGTTATTCTCGACTCTATCCAAGCAAAAGGTACTGTACCAGATAGTATCGATGATGTGACAGACGGTCTCAAAGTAAAAATAAAAGAAGTGGCTGGAAAAGACATATATGATCCTCTCGATGGAGGTACTGCTTGTCTCGAAGATGATGGCGCTACTACGACAACATGTCAGTACTACTATACTGTCTGTGATGGAGGTACTGGTTACATGCTCGGAACGCACTTCGAAAGCAAAAATAATGTGGATTCAAAATACGATAAAGATGATGTCAGTAGCTCTGACCCCACGACTGTCCTCCATGAACATATGTATGAACTCGGTAGTTGTAATGAAATTGATACCACTGCAGCTGTAGATGGAGAACCGCTCACAGGGATATAGTCCTAGCGGAAATTTATTAAAAAGCCTCTCCCTTTCGGAGAGGCTTTTTTGAGCGTATCATGATATTAGTTTGACATAGTGAAAATATATTTGATTTACGAATTATAATAGTGTAGGATATAGAGGTAACAGCTCTTCCACATGGTCTCTCTACGCTTTCATCATCGACATAAAAGAGTAATACATATCTCTTTTGGGATTGTTGCAGTCTTTCTGGGCATTCTCTCACTATTCTTTAGCGTGTCTGGAGTCTCAGCCGACATCACATCAGCTAGCTCTGAAAATATCACAAAGGTAAAAGAACTCGCCAAAAAAAATGTCACTACGCTCAATGCCACACAAATCGATGAAGATAAAACTCTCGTGAATACCACCAAGACAGCACTCGAATCGCAGATGCTCTCAGCACAAAATAATTTCACAAACAATCGTAGACTCCAGGTAGAGCTCTATAACCGTATTGATATACTACGTGATATTTTAAGTGGATGGAAGGATATAAATTCAAACTTTGCAAAGTATAGCAAAAACCTAACTGATCTCACAGCCATAGAAGCAAAAATTACCGCTTCAAACAAAGACAGCGATAAACAGCAAAAAATAAGTCTCGAAACCAGCAAGGCAAGTCTCCTTGCTACTCTCACGACTAATATCAACTCAGTAAAAGAGAAAAAAGAGGAACTCAAAACCCTCGATGACAAAATCAAAGACATGGAGACTGAAATCGCAGCTATGGACCCAAAAATAGATGAACAGATTACTCTCTTACTTGCAGACCTTGATTACACTCTGACAGTAACAAATGATACCCTCACAACTGAGAGCATCAATACAAATAAAACTCAAACAGAAGATTTTATTCAAAAAACAAAAGAGACTCTCAAAATAGCAAAAAACGAAAAAAAAGTCATACTCAAGGAAAGATCAGCCGTCAAAAAAGCCCTCTCAACAGCAGCTTCATATATCTCCAAACTCACCAAACAAGCTGCAAAACTCCTCAAGCAAGCAACAAACATGCAGAGTAATGCTCTGAACCAAAATCTAGCAAATAATACTAATACATCAGGTACTGGGAATCAGAATACTGATACTGGAACTAATGCTGGGAATCAGAATACTGATACTGGAACTAATGCTGGGAATCAGAATGCTAATGCTGGGAATCAGAATACTGATATAGGCGATGAAAATAACACTACATGTTCAGGAACTCTCCCCCAGAATGCCATAATTATAGAATGACCTGGAACTACTACATCTGCCTGGATTCATGATGCCAGCCTTACATGACCGTATAGAACCTGTAGCTTCCGATGCAATCTCAACGCTGCCTATGATGGACTATCGAATACATGCGCTTCTACAACTCAACAAGCGACTATCCTCACACCATGAAACAACAGTATTACACTTACAAACCCAAACAACTCTATTACACTAATCAGTCCAATTCAAAACATAAATAATACCATAAATCCAACGATAAACCCATCAGCCCACCCCAACTGCTCGGGAACTGTACCTGGGAATGCAATCCTTGTAAAAGGTCAACCATCTTTCTGAACAAGAATATGGGAATATACCGACAGCTCTAACGTACTTACACAAAACTTTTGTACATTTAGATGCCCATGAAATACCTTTTATCGTTCTGATAGCTATGGTAATCGATGTCTGGCCTATCCTACAACGGGCTCATAATTTGTATACAGAGATATATCATTGGTATCTTAATCCTCAGAAGGGTAACTCAGTAAAACTTGCATTTCTGAAAAAAGTTTTATAGTAACGGTTCTTTAGTTACTATTTAGATACTTATGGAACCAGAAAAATTAGGTCTTTTTGACTCTATCGAAGAGGCGTGTAAAAACCCTTCAGACGTCTCAGAATTTATCGCTCGCCTCGCTCATAAAATAGACCGTTATGAGATAATCAAGCGCAAAAGAGCAAAACAACCAATGAGTCTCCGTGATATTATGACCCTGGCAGAACCAAAGCCTTCAGGCGAGAGACTTGCAGCACTCAAAATGGTTGTAGAAAAGCTCATACAAGCACACACAACATGAGAGTTAGATGACACAACTTGAATCGATAAAAACACACGAGACACTGTTGCTCGTGCTTGTATGTATCTTCTCGGTGATAAACTCCGCAAACAAGGTCAGAAAGAATTAGCTCACTACATACGGAATACGCCTCATATTGGAATGATTATCAACCAGCCAGAACGTCTCCAGATGCTAGAACACGGCCTCATCCCCGACAATCGTGTTTATACAAATGCCACTTCCGATGGCCCCGAACAGCTCTGGATAGGTCATGATGCTAAAAAAGGCTACGAAGGAATTGAAAAAGCACGAACACAGAACACTATTGCCGTTCTCTCTGAACGCGCAAAAAATGATTTTTCTATTCAAACTCTTCTTCATGGCGAGAGAATTCATACTGGCGCTTCTGAGGTACTCGTATTTGATAAGGGCTCTGTGCGAGTTCATGGAGTACCTGAGAAAAAAGGTGATAGTTTTATAGCTCTACAAAAAGGGGATTTCCAAACGGATATGAGTGAAGTAAAACAAATAGAGGCATCTTCTCCTGAGAGAACTCCCTGGACTATGTATCGAATAAAGTGAGTAAAACAAACTGAGGCTCAAGATGGAGTAAGTGAATCACAATCAGTTGAACTCGGAAAAACACTCTGTGTTAATGCTCAAAATCCAGAGCTATCATTTATAACACCGAGCAAACGATACAAAGCAGATAAGACTGGCTTTGTTATCGATACAAACCAGAAATGCCTCCAGATTTTATGAGCAAGTGGAATAGAGACATTCCCTTTTGAATTCAATCATATCTACGGTGTCCATAAATATCAGAGTGTCGAAAGTCTCTATTTCACAGATGAACAAAATGGACGTAAAAAAATAACTTGGAAAGCAGGGCAGCCTGAAATAGTAGAAATTGCAGCAGGCGAAGAAGAATTTTTCGGAAAGAAAAAGTAACCCTCATCATCCCATAAAAATCCGCTTTTTCGAGCGGATTTTTTTGCATTTCCTGGACAGACCGTAGAATAATCACATTCTTCGTATTTTAAGTACTTCCCTATGGAATTCCCAAAGGTCTATTCCCCTTCTGAATTTGAATCTTCTCTTGCTGAAATGTGGGAGAAAAAAGGTCTCTACGCACCACAAAAATCTCGCACGGGGAAGACATTTTATATCCCTCTTCCTCCTCCAAATGTCACAGGAGTTCTCCATACTGGACACGCACTTATGCTCGCTCTCCAGGACGTCATGGTACGCTACCATCGTATGAAGGGTGATGAGACGCTCTGGGTGCCTGGTACTGATCATGCTGGTATTGCAACACAAAATGTTGTCGCAAAATCACTCCTCAAAGATGGCATCAAACGAGAAGATCTCGGGCGTGAAAAATTTCTCGAAAAAATATGGGAATGGAAAGAAACATCTCACAAAACTATCACTGATCAGATGCGTATGATGGGAGCCAGTGTCTCATGGGATCATGAACGTTTTACGCTCGATGAGGGGAACAATAAACTCGTGACAGATACCTTTGTAAAACTCTACAACGATGGGATTATCTATCGTGGGGAATATATGGTCAACTACTGCCCAAAAGATAAAACTGTTATCTCAAAATCAGAAATCGAATACCGAGAAGAACCAGGATTTCTCTACGAAATAGCCTACTTTGTGTCTGGAGCTGATAAAGAACTCGTTGTCGCAACCACACGTCCTGAAACACTCCTCGCTGATATGGCTATCGCCGTCCATCCGAAGGATAAACGCTACAAAAAACTCATCGGAAAGACCGCTATCCTCCCTATTGCGAATAGGAAAATCCCGATTATCGGCGATGAAATGGTCGATATGGACTTCGGTACTGGTGCTGTGAAGATAACACCGGCACATGATCCAAATGACTTTGAAACAGCAAAGCGCCACAATCTCCCCCTCGATTATCGTGTGCTCGATAACAATGGTGTGATGATGAAACACACGGGTGATTTTGCAGGAAAAAAAGAAATGGAAGCTCGTGAGATGATGATAGAGATGCTTCGCGGTCGTGGCAATCTCATGAAGGTCACTCCTCACACTTCGCAAGTCGGCTATTCTCAGCGTGGTGGTGTCCGAGTGCAGACCATTGTCTCGACACAGTGGTTTGTCGACAGTAAAAAAATGGCCGAGAAAGTCATGGCTGGTTGGGCAAAAAAAGAATTTGATATTATCCCTTCTCGCTACGGTGAAATATTTGAAGGTATCATGAACAACCTTCACGAGTGGTGTATCAGTCGTCAGCTCTGGTGGGGACATCAGATACCAGCCTACTATGATAAAACAACTGGAGACCTTCTCGGCGTCACCGATAATCCAGAAAAACTCTACAAAAAGCACGGAAAAGAAAATGTCGTCCGTGATGAAGACGTGTTGGATACCTGGTTTTCATCAGCTCTCTGGCCTTTCTCTGTCCTCGATTGGACTATGGAAGATCCTGGGAAACTGTTTAAGAAATTTTATCCAGCTCAAGTTCTCGAAACTGGCCACGATATCCTCCTCTTCTGGGTCGTGAGGATGCTTCTCTTCGGTTACGGACTTACTGGTGAAACACCGTTTAAAACCGTCTATCTCCACGGTCTCGTAACAGATGATCAAGGAAGGAAATTCTCAAAATCTCTCGGTAATGGTATTGACCCGATAGAGGTTATCAATCAGTATTCTGCAGATGCGCTCCGTCTCTCCCTCATCGTCGGAAATACTCCAGGAAACAATCTCCGATTTAGTCTCGATGTGGTGAAAAATAATCAACTCTTCCTGAATAAACTCTGGAACGTCGCACGATTTGTCTGGATGAATGTCGGCGAAGGAAAAGACGTCGAAACAGATACAGGAAAACTCGAAAAAACACTCACAAAAAACTGGAGTAAGCTCCTCGACTACGAACGATGGATTCTGACGAGACTCAAGCGAACAACCCTCGATGTCACTCGAGGCATGGAGGATTATGATTTCTCGATGATGGGTGAAAAACTCGTCTCATTTACTCGTGATGAATTCGCTGACTATGCTATCGAGTGTTTTAAACTCTCGAAAGACGAATCAAAATACGGAAAAGAAGTGATGATGTATACCCTCCTCACGATGCTCAAGCTCTGGCATCCCTACATCCCTTTTGCCACCGAAGCACTCACCGGCATCCTCGTACCAAAAACAACTGTTATCGATGCAGAGTGGCCAGAGTGTCCATTTGAGATCGATGAAGAGAGCGAAGAGCTCATCAAGTCTGTCTTTGAAGTCGTCAAAACCATCCGTACTATTCGTGGTGACCGTAAAATCAAACCAGGAGAAAGTGTCGGAGTCGTCATCTACGCTAATCCTCGTGATCGTGCCGTCCTCGAGCGAAATATCGCCCTCATCGCTGGTCTCGGCAAGGCAAGTGAGGTCGATTTCACCCTCACAAAAGATAATCTCTCTCGCGAGAAATACACCTACGGTATGGCAGGAGAAGTAGAAGTCTTCGTCGATACCAGTGCCTGTAATCATGATGATGATATCGAACGTCTCGAGAAACTTATCGCAGAAAAAGAAGACTACGTCCGTATGCTCGAAGTCAAACTCATGGATGCGACTTTCGTCAGCAAAGCTCCCGAGAATGTCATCCGTCTCACGCAAGAGAAAAAAGAAGTCACTCTTCGACAAATCGAGAAGGCACGGGAAGAATTAAAGCAGTATAAAGGGTAAATGAGCATTCAGGAAGAAATCCACTCCCTCAAAAACCCTGCAAAAATAGATATCTATCAGGGATTTTTCAAGACGGGAAAATGAGAATACTGAGAAGGTGATGTGTTCCTCGGTCTGACTGTTCCCCAAACACGTGGACTCGTGAAAAAATACGCGCCAACAATGACTCTAGAGGATGTTGATGTACTCCTAGCGGATAAACACCATGAAATACGCTTGGCTGGAGTACTCGTTCTCGTGGATTTTGCTCAGAAGAAAAAACACCCTCTGAAAGAATTAGCGAGATTTTATATGCAACACGTCTCGGGTATCAATAACTGGGACCTCATCGATACTTCGAGTGAACATATTATCGGCCCTTATATTCAGCATGACCTCTCGCATGAAGAACGAGTGGATTTTATCACCAAATGTATCGCGAGTTCCAATCTCTGGATCAATCGCATCATCGTCCTTGCTTCGTTTCATCAAATCAAACAAGGCAATGGAAAACTCACCATCTATATAGCTGAGCGCATGCTCACGCACAAACACGACCTCATCCACAAGGCTGTGGGCTGGATGCTCCGTGA
>CAZVRL010000021.1:0-19515 GCA_964630285.1 uncultured Candidatus Peribacteria bacterium
TAGGTAGAAAATGTTTTTCCCGTGACGGCTTCGGTTTGAGCTATTTCATTCTGATGATGAGGGAAGATGAGATCGACTCAGCCCATATGGATATCGATTTGTTCTCCATGTCCCCAGAGATTGCACGCACTACACTCGATATGCCAGCCTGGACGTCCTTTGAGAGTTCGTGGACCATCTTTGGTTTCAAAATTGGCTTCCCAGAAATTTTCTCCATCAGCAGCATCATATCATTTCCAGAGAGCGAAATCGCTGACACTTTCCTTCTCATACTCATCTTGTTTGACTCGAGCTCCCGCTTTCATCCCCTTCATATCCAGATGAGCGAGATTGCCATATTTTTTGAAACTCTTGATGTCGAAATATACAGACCCATCATCACTCACATAAGCATGTTTTGTATCGATGAGTTTCTGGGTCATACCTATCATCTCAGGGACAAGCTCTGAGATTGGTTTATGGCGCTTGAAACTGGTAATGCCGAGTTTTGTGAGGTCTTCAAAAAATAGCTTTGTATAGTGTTCTGTAAAGGCCTTGAGAGAAGTATGTTCCTTTTGGCTATCCCGGATAGTTTTATCATCTATGTCGGTCAGATTCATGAGTGCATCGACTTCATATCCGAGAAATTCGAGACTCCGAATGATGATGTCTTCAAACGTATAACAACAGAGATTTCCTATGTGCGCATAGTTATAGACGGTCGGTCCACATCCATAAAATTTGACCGTATCATCGACCAGTGGCTTAAATGGTTCATTTTTTCGTGAAAGTGTGTTGTAGAGCGAAAGCATAGAAGAATTATAAAAATAACTCATGGAAATCAAAATAGAAGCTCTTGCAACTTCGTAAAATGACGATACATTTGGTCTTATGAAGATATCGAGTCTTGCCATTATCGTTTTTGTTATCATCCTGGTTTCGGGAGCTTTTTTCTGGAAAGAAGGATATAAGCATTGCCGAGTGTCAGCGTATGGTGGGGATTGGCTCCTGGAAATGGCTCGGACAAGGGACGAACATACACGCGGACTCATGCACCGCAAGACCCTCTGCGATCGTTGTGGTATGCTCTTTATGTTTGAAGATGAGAAGCCACAGGCTTTCTGGATGAAGGATACTTACATCCCTCTCGATATATATTTCTATGATGCCCAGTGAAAACTCGTCGATATCGCTCGAAATATGCGTCCACAGAATGAAACAAAGGATCCGATGCTCTTCCGCTCAAAACCAGCTCAATTTGTAGTTGAGGTTTTGGCGGGGAGTATATTCCCAGGAAATTCTATTGATATCCTTCAGTGTAAATAATCTCATCTCTTATGACTCAATTTGTTGCTACGTGTATGAATGGGGCAGAATCCCTCGTTCGAGGCGAACTCGAGAGGCAGGATATCAAAATCACCTACTGACAGGATAGGATGGTCTGATTTGAAGGAGATATGATGACGCTGACAAAGGCGAACCTCTGGTCGCGAGTGGCGAATCGTATCTATATAGAAGTAGAAAAAATTCAGGTAACATCACTGGAAATGCTCTTTGCTGTTGTCGAACAAATCAACTGGTCCGAATGGATACCAGTAGGAACACCGATACTTGTTTCAGCGACCACAAACAGATCAGTGATTACACATACACCGAGTATGCAATCAATAGGGAAGAAAGCTATCGTGCGTTCTCTTATGGGTGGTGATGACTACTGGAAAGAAAATGAACACAGCCATCCGATTGAGATATTTTTTCTACTCGTCAGTGATGAGCTCCATGTTCTCATCAATACTTCAGGAGATGCACTCCACAAGAGGGGGTATCGTACAGAAGCGGGCGAAGCTCCCATAAAAGAATCACTCGCTGCGACACTTGTCCTCTTTGGTGGCTGGAAATTTCGCACACCACTCTATGACCCTATGTGCGGAAGTGGAACTATACTCATAGAAGCAGCTATGATTGCGAGGAATATAGCACCAGGCCTCAAGAGAGAATTTGATTACCTCTATTTCCCTTGGTATGACCTCCCATGTCATGAAAAAGCTATCAAGGAAGCCGAATCAAAGAAATATGATAAATCCTATAAAATTTACGGAAGTGACAGAGATGGACGCATGATAGATATTGCTTGCAAAAATGCATCGAGAGCAGGAGTCCTCGATACTATTCGTTTTACTGAATCTGATATTTCTGAAGTTTCCTATGAAAATGGTGCCTGTCTCATTACTAATCCTCCTTATGGGAAGAGAATCGGAGATGAAAACCTCGCAGAGACCTATGATACATTGGAGCATATATTTCAGACAAATAGCCTCTATGGATGAGTGATTACGACGGTTGATTTTTTCCCAAAAAATCAAACAGGCTGGTCAAAAAAGAATCTCATGAATGGAGCAGAAAAATGCCAATTCTGGAGGAAAATGTCGTAAAATTTTTGTCTTTACGTGATTTTTCATAAAGTCGTCACCAATTCTTTGCAACTTGGTGAATTATCTGGTACTATGAATGTGTTAATTTTAAAACACTTTTTATGCAACTCGAATTCGTCGGTGCCGCACAAACCGTTACAGGCTCAAAACATATCCTCCGCGTGAATGGTAAAACATATCTTCTTGATTGTGGTATGTTTCAGGGGCGCCGAAAAGAATCAGATGAAGCAAATAGATTTTTTCCTCTCAATGTCGAAGAAATAGATGCTCTTATCCTCTCCCACGCACATATCGACCACGCTGGTCTCATACCACTCCTCGTAAAAAAAGGATTTACTGGTCCGATTTATTGTACTCATGCAACACGAGACCTGTGTTCTATTATGCTCCAGGATAGTGCGCGTATTCAGACACATGATGCAGAACATCTCTCAAAGAAAGTAGGAAAAGCCCTCGAGCCTCTCTACACCGAAGAAGATGCACGAAATGCTATTATGCAATTCCGGTCAGTTGGTTATGAACAAAAAATCCCCCTTGCACCAGGTGTGTTTATGACATTTCACGATGCAGGACATATTCTCGGTTCTGCTCTCGAAGAATGGGAAATCGATGACAAGGAAACAGGGGAACATATCCGTTTTTGTTTCACAGGAGATCTCGGACGTAAACATCTCCCAATTCTCCGCGAACCAACACAGCTCAAGGATATAGATATCCTCATCACAGAATCAACCTACGGTAATCGTTTTCATGACGAGCTCGAAGCGGTCGAAGAAAAACTCACACAAGTCATCAATGATACAGTGAATCGTGGAGGTAAAATCTTTATCCCAGCATTTGCTGTGGAGCGTACTCAGGAAATTCTCTACGTTCTCCGTCTTCTCATGCACCAGGGAAAAATCATGAAACTCCCTATTTACGTCGATTCACCACTTGCAACGAGTGCTACTGATATTTTCAAAATCCATCCAGAATGTTTCGATGCTGAAGTTCTCAATGCGACTGATGAGGGATTATTTCCATTCTTGGAAGGGGAGGGTGTACGATTTACTCGTAGCGTGGAGGAATCAAAAGGTCTCGACCGTATCAATTACCCAGCGATTATCATCGCTGCTTCAGGAATGGTAGAATACGGACGTATCGTTCATCACGTAGCGAATAATATCGAAGACGAGAAAAATCTCCTCCTCTGTATCGGTTATATGGCAGAGAATACTCTCGGACGAAAACTCCTCGAAGGAGCGACTGAAGTGAATATCTTTGATGAACCAAAACAGGTCAAAATGCAGATTGCCGTCTTCAACGCTTTCTCTGGTCATGCCGATCGAAAAGGTCTCCTCGAATTCGCAGCGCACTGTGGAAATCCGAAACAGATATTCCTCGTTCACGGTGAAAAAGAAGGTATGGATGCACTCACATCAGGAATGAAAGAATTACCAAATCTCAAAGATACGACAATCACTGCACCAGCACCAGGCGATATCTATGGTGTTGTAGTTGGTAAAAAATGTGAGAAATCACCAGAGCGCAATATGCAGTGTAATGGTATTGTCTGCAAGATTTAGTCGTATTACCGGTAATCCTGAAATTTAAACACGCAGTCGCCGATAAGGATTTTTCCATCGATGGTGTACCAGAGGCTTGATGTATCAGCGAGATTCTTCCGTGGATCATCCTCGGGGATTTCTCGATTGACGCAACGTAATACATCGTTTGTGATTTTTCTCTTATTCATAACATCCCAAACTCGATCAACTGCTTCAGGATATTTCATAGGTGTCATACGAACGATTTGTTCAATACGGATACCAGTAACTCGGTAGGTATAGTTTCCTTCAGGGGTGACGAGATAGTCATTATCGTCTTTCTTGTCTCTGAGGTCGATGATGACACGTTCATCAGGTTTTGGAATAGCGATTTCTTCTGGGATGATGAATTTGATGAGCTCATTTTGGAGCTCTTCTAATCCTTCACCAATAGGCGCTGAGATAGGGAAGACCTGCTTTCCAGTCTTTTTCTCAATTTGAGATTTGAGATCTGCTACCATATCGGGATCGAGGAGATCACATTTTGCTAGGACGATTATTTCGACTTTTTCGAGCATTGAGGGATTGAAAAGTCCAAGTTCGTTTCTGATAGCATCATAATCAGCGATACAATCTTCGTATTTTCCAGCATCGAGGAGATGGCAAAGAACACGAGTACGCTCGATATGTTTCAAAAATTCGATACCGAGTCCTTCACCCTTGTGTGCTCCAGGAATAAGTCCGGGGACATCTTCGAGGACCATGTTTTTTCCTTTATACTCCATGACTCCGAGATTCGGAATGAGTGTCGTAAATGGATAATCTGCGATTTTCGGTCGTACGGATGTGAGACAAGAGATGAGAGTAGATTTACCAGCAGAAGGTATGCCGATGATACCGACATCAGCAACGAGCTTGAGTTCGAGATGGACTTCGAGCTTTGTTCCGAGATCACCATGCTCACAGAAGCTCGGAGCACGGCGTGTTGCAGCGACAAAGTGAGCATTTCCATACCCACCACGACCACCGATACAGAGCCGCACCATTTCCCCTGGTTTTGCGAGATCATGGAGGAGTGTATTTGTTTCTTTTTCGTAGATGAGGGTTCCGACAGGGAGTTTGACGATTCTATCCTCTGCATTTCGACCATGCATCAGCTGAATACCACCACGTTCGCCGTCTTCTGCTGCTACTTCTTTTACATAACGGAAGTCAGAGAGTGTGTTGATGTTTGGGTCAGCGATGACGATGAGATCACCTCCACGTCCTCCATCACCTCAAAATGGCCCACCTTTTGCAATACGAGCTTCTCGCCTCCAAGAGACGATTCAGTTTCCTCCATTTCCTGCACGGAATTTCACATTGACAGCATCGATAAACATAATTGACAATTTTTTACGAACATTTAAACTAACGGTATTATAGGAATATTTTTTGTATGTCGACTCAATTGAGAGAGGAAATCATACCTACTGCGACTATTGCCATATTTTCGCCCAACATGAGGAGAGTTTTGGTCACAGTGAACCAAAAACTCAATGGAATAGTACCCCTTGGTGGAAAATTTGATCCACAGAAAGACCTACATATATATGACACAGCGTTTCGAGAAGTGAAAGAAGAAGGGCGGATTTTACTCTTCCCAGGCGCAGGAGTATTTCTGGGTAAGGATGGGAAACTGGACAATAATCAGCCTATAATACAGGAAGTACCATTTCTATTTCCTGATGGTAAGAAGGGGTATGATTCGCTTTTCTTCTTTCGTTTACACCAAATGCCTCAGTTTGATCTCCCAGAAAAGACATTTTTCATACACAAAGATGAGTACAGAAAGGATTCTTTTACATTTCAAGGACGACCCTATGAATTTCGTGCTCTCGATGTGCGCGAAAGAGTACTGGGGATTATGAGGTAAATTTTTCCTCAATGATATCAACTACTATTCTGGCACTTTCATAGATAGTTGGTAGTCAGCTACCAGGATGTGTACCTCCACCAACAAGGTAGCAATTTTTCACACATTCAAACTCATTGTGAGGTCTAAAATAGAGCATTTGGTTTATACTATGAGCGAGATTAAATGTTGCTCATAGATAGATTCCTTGTTGTTCCCAATCTGAGGGCGTGATAACTCTATGATCGACTATGTGAGATGCTATATCGCTGAGACCGACACGAGATGCAAGGGTACTGATGATATTTTGATACCATTCGTCTTTTTTACTTTCCCATTTTTCTCACGAACGCAGATTGGACATCGGCACAAGTACATATATGCCTGAGTGTCACTCCGGAGCCAGTGTTTTATCGAGAATAGAAGCATTGCGAACATAGAATGAGAAATCATCAGGGCTGATAGATTTGTAGTCGTGTATATTTTGGAGATTTTCTCTATAATTTTCTGCAAAATAAATCGAGTGAAATGGTACATCATAGAGCTTATCAAGAGCAAGATAGACCATATAGGTTGAGCAAGAGAATCATTTTGTTTCGAGTTCTTTTTTGCTGTATTTTTGGACATCCTGCTCATCGAACAGATGAGTCATGGCATATCAGAAGTCAGCATTGACGATGACAGAATCATACATGATTTTTTCTCCATTTTCGAGTTCTATACCTCGTGCTTCTTTATCTTTTGTGATAACTTTTTTTATCGGAGTATTGAGATGAATCATAGCTCCATTTTTTTCTGCTACTTTTTTCATAGCATGAGAAATCTCTGTGAGTCATCCAGTTGTGTGGTAGATGCCATATTTATGTTCTGCGTAGGCAAGCATCGAGAAAAAACCTGGGCAACTCCACGGTGACATCCCGAGATATTTTGCCTGAAAAGTGAAACAGAGTTTCAGTTCTTCTCGTGAAAAATATCAAGAGAGAACATCATAGATAGATTTTCCGAGAGATAGATAGGGGAGTACTCGGATGAGATTTGCAGCATTCTTTGCTATGCTTTTTATGCTCCCATAATCTGCCTTGAGGCAGGGATACATTTTTTGTAATCTTTTTTCCTCATAGGCGAGATATTTATCAAATCATTTTTCTTCCCCAGGAAACATCTTTACTATGGTTTCCCTCATTTTCTCATGGTTACTCGTCATGGGTACTGTGCAGTTTGAGAAATGGAGCTCATACATGGGATCTATCTGATGAAAATCCAGATAGTCATGAGACTGTGCTCCACCGAGCTCGAATACTTCATCGAGAATATCTTTCATCAGTAGAAAAGTAGGCCCTACATCAAAATGATATTTTTCTTGCAATGTGAGACGACTATTACGACCTCAGATGTGACTATTTTTTTCATAGAGATCAACCTGATATCACTTCTTTGAGAGAATCATGGCTGCAGTGAGTCAACCAGGTCCCGCCCCTATAATCGCAATTTTCTTTTTCATAGCGGTATTATAAAAATATTTACCCTATGTCGAATTCTTCCTCTTATATTACGAAGACATACTCCAGCGAGCTTCTCTATTTTGCAAGTTTTTTTACTTGCAAACAAAATCCTGCACTTAGAATTACATTCATATTTCTCGTACTTTTATGGTTTTTACACTTACCCGAGAAGACGCATCAAAAATGATTGGCGTCTCCACACGTACTATCGACCGCTACATCCATGCTGGCAAGATTCGTACCAAGCGTGATGGAAAGGTCATCATGCTCCATAAGGAGGATGTTACCCAGGTAAAAGGTGGATGAGTGCAGACTGACTATGAGGTAATAGCTCCCAAGCCTACTCTCGTTCCGAGTGTTGGTTATGATCCGCGAGAAGCGCAAAATGAAATCCTACGCACTCTAGAAACTATTATTCGTGAAAAAGATGCCCTTATTCAGGAGCTCACTTTCAAGCTCGGCAAGATGGAATCTGATATAAATAATACTGTTCCAAAACTCGAACACAAAAAGGCTATGCTCGCCCTTGAAGAGGCAAATTCGAGCCGTCTTCATGATATGGATATGCTCGTTCAGACAAAAAGAGAAATAGAAGGAAAATTTCAGAGAGAAAAACTCATCTCAACAGTTCTCATGATTGGTGTATTTGTGCTTTTGTGTGCTTGCGCTGTTCTGATGTTCCATTTCTTCAGTATCAGAGGAGTGACTCCTAATATATAAATTATGTTTGATAGTCTTACCAATTCGGCAGATTGACTCTTTATTCTGCTTTTTGTTATATCGCTGGTTGTTTTTTTCTTGTTTTGACCACATAAAGTCTACGAATCACTCTTTGGTTGTCTCATAGGTCTGGGCCTGTATTTATTTATACATGAGATGACATTTATATTTCCAGAAATTACCCGTTCAGTTTTTATGGGAAATTGGATAGTCGAAAACAGAGGAACGCTTCTCTGGATATCAAAATTTACAGCACTACTGCTCTTTTTTGTAACGCCTATGACTCTCGGGCTCAATGTATCAGGCGTTGTTCGGGGGACATTTGTATTTTTTCTGAAAACCATAGTACTTTCTGCCTTCTTTATATGTTTTGGTATTGTTTTGTTTTCATTGTTGTCAAACGGCTCATGAATATTTGGAGAGGTAACTATACTCCCAAAACCGCTCAAAGAAGTACCATATTTCCAGAATTCGATAGCCTATCTATGGATAGCAGAGAGACAGTTTATTATACTGCTCATAGCTTTTTCTTTGGCACTTTACAAGATACTTTTCTCACACTGGATAAGCCGGATGATGTTTATCGGATGACTGCTGTATGCAAAATCTAATGATATATTTGGTAAAAGAAATCTCGATTCTATTGTTCCTATTGATCTCTGAGCTGATGAAGGTCATGATGACCACGGAGACCCACATCATCACTAGTATTAATCGTAGGTATCAAATGCTTGAATAAATTTATTAGATACTTTTTCGAGATATCTGAGGTATCACCAACCTGAGAGGTCTTCTTCAATCTGCGGAAGTCTATAGATAGTAATGTTATATTTTTGTTCCAGACTACGAACATCGGCATCAGTCATAGGGAAAGAAACAAAAATATGCTGGATATTCTCTTTTTTGAGGAGATCCTGGATTCATTTCTCCGACACGAATTCTCGAGTATTAGAGTATTTTTTGAAGTGATATTCCTTGAGTCAAAATTTCTCTACGAAATTATCAAAATTTCCACCTAGAGTAATAAATCTCGCTTTATGGTATTTTGATAGACGGTTTTCTATTGTCTCGTAGAGATTATTTATGAGATGAATATAATTACCAGCATTATCATAATAATACCCTGGATGAGCCTTGTCTTGTGTGACAACGGCATCGCGTATGAGCTCTATCTGATGTGAGAGAATATCGGGGTTATGTAGGATTTCCTCCTCCGAGAGCGGGGGAAGGGTGACATATGTTCCCTTGTAGCTCTGAAGCTCTGAACTAATACTACTTTTCTCAATTGGATATATATCCACAACTACATGAGCATTTTGTAGAGCATTTTTGTCATTTTCTGAGAGTTTTTTCGTATTTTTTAGTGTCACGACACCATTTTCTCAGAGAATCATTTTTGCATGTATGCTCGCGAGAGCATCCAGAGTAAAAATTGTAATCTCATTTTGTGCTTTTACCACCTGTTTTTGTTCTAAAAAGTGATAGTTTGCAACGATAAAAATAAGACCTAAAATTGTTCAAATTAATACGATTTTTCGTGCCATAAGAGAGTATAAAAATATGCAGAAGTATAGTTGTTTTTCAGGAAAATACATTTTTTCTCTGCAAGATTATTGTGTTATATATTTAATATATTTTATTATAGCATATTGATATATATATAATAATGTCAATTTTGCAAAACAACGTTCCAAATCGGTAAATGTTCCTGAATTAAAAATCAAGGGCTTTTTTCTTTGACTTTGTTTTTGCGAAAACAATAATGGGAGATATGACAAACCTCTCCGTCTTACCACAACTCCAGAACTTTTGTCAGCTTCTTGTAGACGTTCTCCGTAAACAAGATTTCTTGACTTATTTTCAGAAAGTGAGTTTGGTAAGTAGTGAAAATGGGGTAGTAACACTGTGAGTTGTTTCGGGGTTTATCAGGGACAATATGAGCTTTCGATTCTCTGAAGCGATCCAGACCGCAGCAAAACAAGTATGGACAGATATGGAGCGAGTAGAGATTATTGTCGATGAGAATATTGATAATCCATCATACACTCAGGTAATTGACTGTCGAAAAGTTTTCCGAGGAATCCAAACAAAAGAGAAAAAAGAACCAGCTCAGATAAATAATCAATGAAAAGAAGTTTTCTCTTCTCGTTTTGATCTCAATCATTTCGTTGTTTGACCAAGCAATCAGCTTGCTTATTCGGCATGCGATGCGGTGGTCCGAAAGCCAGGAGCAAATTACAACCCCCTCTTTCTCTACTCTGAAGTGGGTCTGGGTAAGACACATCTCCTTCAGGGAACAGCCCTCGAGATAAAGAAAAAATTTCCTGAAAAGAAAATCGTCTATATCACTTCAGATCAATTTGTGTCTGAGTACGTCAATGCAGTGAAAGAGAGAAAAATCGATCAGATGAGAGCAAGATTCCGAACTATCGATGTTTTATTGGTCGATGATATACAATTCCTCGCTGGTAAAAAAGGAACACAGGAAGAAATATATACACTCTTCAATATCCTCTACGATGCAGGAAAACAAATCATCCTCAGCTCTGACCGTCCTCCAAAAGAACTTACAGAAATAGAACCTCGATTAGTGAGTCGTTTTGAGTGGGGTATCATGGTGGATATTGATGCACCAGATTTTGAGACTCGACTCGCTATTCTCCAGCAGAAAGCTCGTGAAAAAGAATTTATCGTACCACAAGAAGTAGCAGAATATATCGCCTACAATCTCGGTAGAAATGTCCGTGAGATAGAAGGTATCCTCAATCAAATGGTTGCGGAATATGAGCTCGACGGACGCCTACCGACTATTGAATCTATATCATCACGTTTTACAAAGCTCGGTATCAAACACTCA
Organism: uncultured Candidatus Peribacteria bacterium; assembly: GCA_964630285.1. Classification (GTDB taxonomy): domain Bacteria; phylum Patescibacteriota; class Gracilibacteria; order BD1-5; family JAGOOR01; genus JAGOOR01. The sequence continues at coordinate 10,911 of CAZVRL010000021.1, forward strand.
CATATAGGTGAAAAAGAAAATGGTGTCAAAAACATACTTCGCTCTGTTTCCTACGAAGAAGTCATCAAAGCTGTCAGTGATTACTTTGGCGTTGATGCTGACTCAATCCTCGGTGATAGTCGCTCTCGAGATCTTATGGTACCACGTCAGGTAGCTATGTACCTCCTCAAAAATAAACTTCGCTATACGTACGAGAGAATCGGAAACATATTTAATGGTCGTGAACATTCAGCAGTTATGTATTCATGCAAAAAACTCGAGACACTTCTCAAAAAAGATCAACGTCTCATGAGTGATATCTATTCACTCCGTGAAAAGCTCTGAGTATAGTGGATTAGTGAAGCGCGCTGTAGAGCTCTTTCCAGCCATCGAGACTGAGCTCTTCTGCACGCACATTTTCTGATAGATTTAATTCAGAAAAAGTATTTTTGAGTAATTCTTTTTGGTATGACTGGCCTAGGTTGGAGATGAGTTTTTTCCTTTTTTGTGAAAATCAGAGTTTTATGAGAGAGAGAATGGCTGCATTATTTTTGTGCGTTTTATCTTTGAGAACAAATTTCAGACACGTTGACCAGACTTTTGGTACTGGTACAAAGTTCTCAGGGCTAATATCACATATTTTTATAGGTGTTGCAACAAGATGACATGAGAGCGAGAGGACAGAATGCTGCCCATCCCGAACGAGAATGCGATCTGCTACTTCTTTTTGCATGGTAAAAATGATAGTTTCCGGTTTTTTCTCTATGTCATACAGGAAATGTTGCAGTATGGGTGAGGTTATGTAGTAAGGGATATTTCCATAGACAATGTAATCACTCATTGGTATTGTTGTATTTTTTTTCAGAGCGATTCACGTTGGAGGGGTATGCTCGCCAGGAATGATATTGATCGAGAGAACATCTCCATGATAGATGGACATGTCCTTGTCGGCAAAGCGTGCCTGCAAAAGAGGAATCATATCGTCATCGATTTCGATGAGCGAAAGTGTTTTAGGTTTTTGTTGTAATATTGCAGCAGTGAGGTCTCAGGGGCCAGGACCTACCTCAAGAACATTTGTGTTATCTAGAGAGTCTCATCATACTATTTTCTCCAGTATTTTTGGATTCCTGAGAAAATTTTGTCAGAGATGTTTTTTTGCCTTTGGTATCATGACTATTGATAGACTGTTTGTGTCCATCACTCCACCGAACGAGCGATATTTCCAAATATTTTTACAAAACTATCCCAGATGGTTCCGAGAGTCTGCATCTTTTCGTGAGAAGGCTTCATGTAGGCTTCGCTCGATTCCTCTATCATTTTTCCGTGATATCTGGCTACTTCTTCCATGGCCGTTTCCTTGTAGGCCATGATATATGTTTCTGTGAGCTCATCGCAACTATTGTAACTGTATGCTATAAAATCAGCACTAACAGTTTCTGCTTTTTGTTTTTCTTTGAGCTTTTCACCTGTTTTATTGCGAGCTTCTTCACACGCAGTGATAAAGCGACCGTAGAAAGAATCTTTATTACATTCTCAGAAAAAACCACGACAAAAAGTATTCCCCACATCAGTGACAACCTCGCGCACGCTTTTACCTTTTATTTCACGGATACCTTGTATGTATTCGACTGCTTCTTCATGAATAGGCGAGTTGAGTTCACATAATTCATAGGGATATGTATTATTGAAGCTTCACTCATAATCCATCTTTACAAGGCTTTGATCTGCTACTTTTAGGTAACTGCAATCCTCTGCAAAAGCCATCAGAGAAAAAGCTGAGAGGAGAAGGAGAAAAAATTTTATTTTCATAAAAGTATATCAAAAACCTTGCGTAGGAGAGAACGTTTTTGAGGAGAGGTACTTTCTTTTTGGTCGTGTCTTTTTTTGAGACCAAAGGCTCACGCTATGATAGTTCATAAGACGACACTCGTGATGAGAACATCCATTTTTTTGATTTTTTCTTTTGATTTTTTGTGGAACATAATGGTTTATTCTTCGATATCTTCGATATGCTCTACTTTTACGCTCCGAGCATCCATGATGAGATAGGGGATAGTGATGATGAGCATACCACGTTCTATTGTCGCTCTGATAGTGTCGAGGGCGAGATTTTCTGGGAGTATGATAGAGCGAGAAAAAGCACCATAAAAACATTCTTTTACAGGGACTTTGTAAGCCTCGTGATAGATGTCTGGTTCAGGACGATTACCGGAAATAGTGAGGACATTTCGAGAAATAGTCACATCGACGTCACTCCGAGGAACACCAGCAAGAGGAGCTATCACGAGATACCCTTCGTGTGTTTCGAGAACATCCACCGCAATCTGACCTATGTCCTCTCCATGAGGCTCATCAGTAGACTCGATTGGTATCTCACGATTTGCGGTATGGTGCGTGTCGTGATGAGTTGGCTTTTTGAGAAATTCAAACATAGATTGATTATAATTTTTTTAGATGCTATGCAACATTTCCACCAGAGACTTGCTGGAGTTTTTCTGTTTGCTCATGAGTACCGAGATTCATGACGATATCATCGATATTTCCCATCATAATAGAAGGAAGGTTGGAATAGTTTTCTCCTATGCGATGATCGGTGACTCGGTCTTGAGGGAAATTATACGTACGAATTTTCTCACTTCTATCACCAGTTCCTACTTGTTCGAGACGAGCAGCACTGAGTTCTTTATTTCGTTTTGCTTCCTCGAAAGCATAAACACGTGATCGGAGAATACCGAGAGCTTTTTCACGATTTTTGAGCTGAGAGCGTTCGTCCTGACACTCTACGACTATACCTGTTGGGATATGAACCATACGGACTGCCGACTCAGTTTTATTTACATGTTGACCTCCGGCTCCACCAGCACGACTGACTGATATATCGAGATCCTCATCACGGATGATAACTTCGAGTTCGTCGACCTCTGGCAATATTGCCACAGTGACTGTACTCGTATGGACTCGTCCTTTGTTTTCTGTTTCAGGAATTCGCTGAACACGGTGAGTACCTCCTTCAAATTTAAACTTTGAATAAGCGCCATCTCCCATGATTTTCATCACGACTTCACGGACGCCACCAGCATCACTTCGTGATTCTGAGAGTATCTCAATTTGAAATTTATTTTTTATAGCAAAGAGCTTATAGCATTCGACGAGCTCAGCAGCAAAAAGTCCTGCTTCATCACCACCAGCTCCAGCACGCACTTCCACAATCACATTTTTTTCGTCATTTGGATCCGGAGGTATGAGGGCTATCTTTATTTTTTCTTCGAGGACTGGTATTTTTTCTTCGAGAGCTGATACTTCGGCTTTTGCCATTTCACGGAGTTCTTCATCAGACTCAGTTTGGAGGATGTTTTTACCTTCTTCGAGGTCACGATTAGATTTTTGGTAGTCGAGATAGAGGTTTACGATAGCATCGAGAAACTTTTTTCGAATCATCGTATCTTTGAGTTTTTTCTGGTCACTAAAAATACTTCCTTCAGCGAGGAGGGCTTCTATAGATTTACTTTCTTCGACGAGATTCGTCAGGTCAAACTTCATGGCCCTATACTATCGAATTTTTCTGAAAATCAAACTTACCACGCAGGTAGTTAATCGCGATATCTATCATTTTTGGTTCGACTCACGCGTGTATCCATTCATTATTATCAACCACGAGGTCAGCATATTGCTTACTTGTTTCTACGTATTTTGCATATCCAGCCTGTACAAAAGTGATATAAAAGAGGATATCATCGGCCATTCCCGGCTCACCCATATCACTTCTAGCCTGTCCACGGCCCCAGTCTCGTATCATACGACGGGCCATGCGGTTCACAGCGGAGAGTTCGATAAAAATACTTACATCGGTCAATTCGCGTAATCGAGGATCGCAGAGACCAAAGAGTCCATCGAGAATGATAAAATCCTTTGGTTTGATGATTCGTCCGGGTTTTCTCTGGGATTTTCCTGTTGGATTATTTCCAAAATCGTATTCTGGTATTTGTACTTCTTGGCCGTTTTTGAGTTGTTCTATGTGCTTGATGAGGAGATCTGTCTCAAGCGCTTCCGGGGTATCAAAATTTTTAAATTTCTTTTCTTCAAAATCCACATAGAGATGTTTCGGAAATTCTGCATCTGGATAATAGTACATATCGTAGGGGATAGTATCTACTCTATCTGCTCCAAAAGTTTCGATGATTTTTTCAGCAAGATAACCTTTTCCAGAACCGCTTCAACCAATGAGATTAATGAGATACATAGTTTATAAAAATGAGAGAAAGTCTTGAACCATTGATTCCATAAATCGGTCACGATCCACATCAGTGACGACAAATGTGTGGGTATTTGGTTGTGCGACGTTGCGGAGGTCTGTCACAGTTTGTCCACGAGTGAATTCTCCTTTGGTTTCTACACGTATAGGGAGGAATTGCCCACGGAAGAGATGAGGATAGATGAGCATAGCCACGACGCTTGCATCATGCACGAGGAATCACTCTGTTCCAGCTGTTTCGCGAAATGCCATATTGGTCTTGAATGTATGGAGCGTGAGGGCTTCGAGGAATTTTGCCCGTTTACTCTTGAGTCCACGAAGGACGGTCTGCATTTCATGACGAGTGAAGATGAGTTGACTGGTGACATCGAGAGGAAGGAGGACACTGTGGTCTGTATGTGTAAAAACAGCATCAGCCGATTCGGGATCGTAGGAAATATTGAATTCTGCAGTTGGCGTGACATTTCCTGGAGCACGAACAGCACCACCCATCGAAATAATACGGGATGGATGAATATTCTTTTTTAAGAGTCTCGCAATGTTGGTGAGGGGTCAGAACGTAAGTACTTGAGTTTCTGGGTATTTTTTTATGAGTTTTTCGAGGAGTTCATCGCTGGAGAGTGATATCTTTGGGACACGTACACGAGAGAGGAATTTGCTCGCATTTCCGAGACCATCTTCACCATGAATATGACTCGCATCAGGGCTTTTTACAACGACATCTGACTTTCCGACGGGTATATCGAGTATTCCTAGAAATTCGCAAGCTCGGAGAGCGTTTCTATATGTGATTTCAGCTCCGACATTTCAGCCTGTTGTCGTAATAGCGAGAACTTTGATAGTTCATTTCTTATGGAGTCAGAGTGCCCAGAGAAGCGCAAAAAAATCATCAGCACCAGGGTCGCAATCGATGATTACATGAGGTATTTTGGTATTCATGCCTCTAGAATGCCATATTTTGAGACTATTTGCAACTCTTTTAGATCTTTTTGAAGCGTTCTGTTCCGTCTGGCAAAATAGCCATAAAATCCTCTATTGTACGCACAAAAACAGGGTCTTGTGCAAAATCTTCTCCTAAATCTGAAATAGGGTAGAGCGCTCGATAGACGACGAGATCCTGAAGTGTCTCTTTATCCTTTGCAATACAAACAATTTCATACTGTTTATCCGGGTTTTTGTAGTGAATATAGTGTTCTCAGGTGTGTGGTTTTAGTCTTGTCATAGGGCGATAGAGAGAGCGAGAAGGGAAGGGCTTTTTTGGCTAGCAGTGCCGATGAGTACACCATCAGTGATACGCAGGATTTCAGCAATATTATTATCATTTACACTTCCACCATAGATGATTCTTTTATCTGTAAAATCCTTCAGGGCTTCACGGAGTATGTCGGTGACTATTTCGATATCCTCAAGAGTCATAGTTTTTCCCGTTCAAATGGCAAAACCTGGCTCATAAGCAATGATTATTGGTCTGTCTTTGGGCCAATTCTCCAAGACTGTTAATTGATCTGTCATTACTCATTCTAGTGTATCCTCCTCGTGTAGAGGGCCGACACAGAGAAAAGGCGTTATTTGTGTATCTTTGAACAGCTCCATTTCTGATAGGATTTGTTTATCTGTTTTGCCTGAGAGTCTCTGAGACATATGTCAGACGAGACAATAGGGGAGTGTGGATGTTGTATCTAGGGCTTGGAGACCGAGAGAGATTTTTGTTGAGAGAACATTTACTAGGGCATCTCCAGGGAAAACTATCCAGGTATAGTCCGGGTAAATATTTGCAATATCTTCTACAGTTTTGAGAAGTGTAGGCGCAGATTCTGCAGTTTGAGTATTTTTCCAGTTAAGGGCAATTATTTTGTTCATAAGAGTTTTGCAAGAGGGAGTTCGTCGAGGCTATGGATAATATGCGCACCATTTTTTTCTCGTGCTCTGTCCATCTCGTAGATAGTAATTGGGGTATCAAAATGTGATTCTGTGAGATTGATTCTGTCATCTACAAAGATAGTTGATCCAGGTCTATATTTTTCGATGAGATGCTTGATGTGTTTTATTTTATTGCGTTCCCGGGTGATATAAATCTCTCAAACCAGCTTATCAACACCGGTGATATGTGTTTTGAGTTCTTGAAATGCTTCATCGCCAGTAGTTAGAATCACAGTAGCTACGTCTGGATATTCACGGAGTTTTATAAAAAATGGTACTACATCATCGTAGAGCTGATTTGGTAGACCAGCGTTGATAAAAAATTCTTTTGGATTTGTAATTCTATATTCTTCTAGTAGTTTCGGATAGACGACTATGTTGTCGTGTCATCGTCGATATTTTTCATAAATTTCTGTTGCCTTTGCGACATCAGGAAGAGTTTTAGTGCGAAAAATATTTCCCTCACCGTAGGGCCCGTACGCATCACCAAGCGTATTATCAAAATCGAAAATAAAGAGAATCATAGCAACTATGCAATAGTAATATTTTTATCGAGATACACATCCTGAATCGCTTGAATCAGTTCGACGCCTTCGTTCATTGGTTTCTGAAATGCTTTGCGTCCGACGATCAGTCCGTGACCACCAGCACGCTTGTTAATAACAGCTGTTCTCACTGCTTGAGCGAGGTCATCGTCTCCGACACTTGGACCACCAGAGTTGATGAGTCCGATACGACCCGCAAAACAATTCACCACTTGATAACGACACATATCTATAGGATTTTCTCCGATGTGTTTTTCGTAGGCATTTTTATCTTCTTTCCCAAAGTTGATTGCCTTATAACCACCATTACAATCAGCCATTTTTTGTTTGATAATATCCGCCTTGATAGTCACGCCGAGATGAACTGCCTGAGAGGTGAGATCCGTTGCTGTTTCATAATTCACGCCGTCTTTTTTGAAGGCATTATTGCGGACATAACACCAGAGAATAGTTGCCATACCAAGTGAATGAGCGAGTTCAAAGGCCTCCGCAACTTCGATGAGTTCTTCGCGGCTTGTTTCAGAGCCAAAATACACTGTTGCGCCGACAGCAACAGCACCCATATTATATGCCTCTTGGACACTCCCAAACATGATTTGTCGAGGTATTTGAGGATATGAAAGTAACTCATTGTGATTGATTTTGACGATAACTGGTATTTTTCCGTCAAACATTTTCTGGACTATACCGACCGCACCAAAAGTTGTCGCAACAGCACTACAACCTGCTGTGATCGCGAGTTTGAAAATATTTGCTGGATCAAAATAGAGAGGATTTTTGGTAAAAGACGCATTGGCAGAATGTTCTATACCTTGATCGACAGGAAGGATGGAGAGATAACCAGTATTGGCGAGTCTGCCGTGTCCATAAAGTTTTTTCAGGCTTTGAATAACCTTTTCAGATCGATCAGATTGTTCAAAAGATTCTTTCATAAAATTTGCTCCAGGAAGTATGAGTGATTCTTTTGCTATTTTTGGTGTGAAATTACCGAGCAGCGATTCTGCTTCTGCGCCGAGAAGTGTCGAGATATTGGTCATAATAAATAATTACGAATTGAGAATGGATAAAGTATATTCTCCCGAACCTGAAGACAAGTATTTATTTGTAGACATTTTGTCTATTTCTTCGGTTTAAATAAGAGTTCAGAAAAAAGAAAAATGACTCATCCGGTAATAGCGACATCTGCCACATTAAACACTGAAAAATATTGAACGCTGATAAAATCCGTCACAGAACCAAATATTGTCCGCTCAAGTGCATTCAGAAATCCTCCAGCGATTATCATAATGTAACCAGTTTTTTCTACTTCAGAGATTTTATTCCACGACTTCCAGAGAAAAATACTCATACCAAAAAGTATCAGAGGAATCAGGAATGTAATCCCGGGCAGGGGCGTACCGAAAGCAACTCCGGTATTTTTGACATGGGTGATTCTGAGAATATTTCCTATCACAGAAAATTCTGGATTTGAAATATTGACCCAGTATTTTGAGAGGATATCAATGAGAACTATTCCGACGAAGAGTGGAATAAATTTTTTCATAGTTTATTTCTTCTTCCCAAATACTTTCTTTTTCCCCGTGTCGCCTTCAGCGAGTTTTTTCATGATAATCTCATTACAGATGGCCTCATCGAGAGTAGATGGATCATCTTTATATTTCTTTGGAAGAGGGAAATTGTCTTTTCCTTGTTTGATATACGGGCCAAATTTTCCACGGAGGACTTGGATATCACCAAACGTATGAATAGCGTTTGTCGCTGTGCCAGATTTTTTCGCCTCAATCATTTCAAGTGCCTGCTCGAGTGTGATATTGTAGACTGTGTAGGGAGCATCAGCAGGGATAGAGACGTATGTTTTTTCGAGATTGACATAGGGGCCAAATTTTCCGATAGCAGCCTTGATATCTTG
>CAZVRL010000022.1:0-17919 GCA_964630285.1 uncultured Candidatus Peribacteria bacterium
ATATTCATGTCATTGTGTGTGTGATTCAGCATGTAGATATATTGATCCATCGTCATATCTCTCTCCTTTCGTGGCATCTTGTGTAGATGGTGTGTGAGCGTATGAATTCCATGAATACAGATGCTTTTTTCGTGAAAAAAAACTCGCTTCGCATGGCGTGATTCGGTCATAAAATGTACGTTCATCTTTTCTTCAAGCCATCGACGCGTATAGACGAATTCTGGATTCTCTTCGTCATGATTTCCGACGACAGCAAAGTGTCTGAAATTCTCGAGATGCGCAAAAAGTTTCTGTGCCACAGTGACAAAGTTTTCAAAAGAGAGATGCTTCGGATGACCATCAGACGACATAAAATCCCCTCCGTGGAGGACGATGGTATTTTCTTTTTTTGCACTCGCGAGCAGCATCTGAATGCCGTGAGAAGTTTGAGCAGCAATAGCATCGATACTTCCACCGATATGGGGATCCGTGAGAAAGAGAAATGAGAGTCATTCAAATCCATGAAGTCCGAAAAATTTCACTGGCTCACGACGAAAATGTATATGCGATGCACGATGTCGAGAATGTTTTCCGAGGCGAGGAATAATGGCAAATACCCGCATAGCTACAGAGAGTGTGACAAATTTTATATGACGAAAAAATCGTTTCATAGATTAAACACCGATATATTGTTTCATTCGTGCGAGGACTTCATCAAGACGTTTTTGCATCTTCGCATTGCCACGTCGTACTGGCTCGAAGAGTTCTTCATCTGAGAGCTTATTGAGTTCCGCGTAAGCTTCTCTGTATGGTGCGATAAATCTATCGAGAATGACATGAAGATCTTGTTTTGCATGACCATATCCGTAGCCACCTTTTTTATACTTCGCACGGATTTCCTCGATTTCTTTTTTCTCGCCAAAAGTTTTGATGAGCGCAAAAACATTGCACGTGTCTGGATTTTTTGGGTCGTCAAGTCCGAGAGAATCAGTTGGAATGGTTGCAATCTTTTTCTTCAAATCGGCTGAGCTCTCAAACATGCTGATATAGTTGTTGTAGGATTTGCTCATCTTGCGACCATCGAGACCAGGAATCACCGCAATCGCATCATCGATAATCGGTTTTGGTTCGACAAGTATTTGCTTAAATTTACTTCAATTTTTACTGTTTTTTTCGTAATGATGATTCACATAGCGAGCAATATCTCGAGCCATTTCGAGGTGCTGGAGTTGATCTTTGCCAACTGGTACCACATCACAATCGTAGCCAATAATATCCGCTGCCATGAGGATAGGATAATTAAAGGTTCACATGTTTATATCGCTATTTTTGTTTTCTGCATCTTTGAAGGTATGCGCTCGAAGCATGAGTGAATACGGCGTAAAACAATTCAAAATCCACTCGAGTTTTGTGAGACCAACGATATCAGATTGTCGGAAAATGGTGACATCTGTATCTCTCCCCAGGACCGTGAGATAGGCTATGAGACCGTTGCGAATATTTTCGTTGAGCACTTTGCCATCTCGGATACTGGTGAGAGCGTGGAGATCCGGAATAAACATCGCTGTATCGTATTTTTTTGCATTTTCACGGAGAGGCAACATGGCACCCATGAGGTTACCAATATGTGGAAATGTCCCTGTGGGCTTGATGCCCGTAATCATTCGTTTTGTCATGCTTTTGAGTATATGAAGACTATCTTTATGAGCAAAATGAATAATTTGACAAATATATTTATAATCTAAAATAATTCTATGAATACTCCGCCAATAAAAATCCATAGTCTCTCTCATCTCGAAAATACGGCTTCAAATGAGGCCGCTATTAGACTCGCAACGACAGGACGAGGACGATATAATTTTGATACATCGTGGGGGCATGTCGTGACCAAAATTATTGATTTATTGGCTGAAAAACAGCTCGATTATACGACTTATTCTGGAGAAAAAGTTCCAGTTTTTGGAGCTGGTGAAGATCTGAATTCTGTTGAAGGTATCAGAAAAGTAAAAGCTGAGATTATGACATATTATGGCATGGAAGAAGATGATTCAGGAAGGATAGTCGTAGATGCGTATTTCCAACAAATGGCTGGGAATCTTCATAATGCAAAACTCAAACAACATGACAAAGAAGCACTGACCGCTCGCAGAGATGCTATCAAAAAAATTATCGAAGATGAAGTGGTAAAATGAGAAGAAAATATACCTGTTCCAACAGTACTCGAGAGGGTGAAAAATCTCGCAGATAAAGATAAGGCACTCGCGGCATTAACTCCAAAACAGCTTGAAGAAGAAGTTTTATGAATAGGTGAATGTGACTCTTTTTGGGCAGATACTCTTGAAGAAGAAAAAATGGAATATACGATAAGCAAAAGACAGCTTGCTACTTTAGTTGGAAGCTTGGTGTATCTTGCTATTGATTACCCAGATCATGCTCGAATAGAGCATTCGGCTTCTCAGATAAAAAATAGAATTATGGCACTTGTGCAGGTCTCTCGAGAACAAATACAGGCTCTCAATACAAAAAATAACGATATACCTAGTCGCAAAAGAACAAACATCTGAAAAAAAGTATTTTCTTTGGACAATAACTAGTTCCATGCAATAATTGGAGCATGTATCTGACCCCTCGCATCATCTCAACACCTATTTCAAACAATCGCTTGAATTGGGACGAGCGTGGTGAGAGAACTATCGTCGTGCCGAGTCTCATCACAGGAACTCTCGCTGATGTCATAACAGGAACAGAGACGGTGATTGAGTGAGAGGTAAATGGTAAAATGATGGCTGGAAAATGACTCAAAAACTTTGTCTTTCTGAAAAACGCTCACGCCCCGACGTGGATCATGGATAACCATAACCATGCATTTGCTTTTTGGCATGATGCTTTTTGGAAATGATGGATTCTGAAGTGAAGTCTCCTCATCCATATCGATCAACACACTGACCTCGCCACACCAGGAAATTTCCCTGCCTGGAAACACCCCGAAGAAACTCATGAAGGTCTCGTCGAAAATTATACTAATACCGACCTCACTATCGCTGATTTTATCGTCCCTGCCCTCGCCACAGGACTCATCTCCGAAGCGGTGATGGTCACGGGAGAAGAGCAAGACGGTGCTGGTGTGTTTGTCTGGGACGATGAGAAATTGGTAAAAAAATCCCCAAAACTAGAAACGATAAACGAAGGGCAAACTATTATCCTCGATATCGATCTCGATTATTTCTCTCAGTGATTTGATGATGCGAGGACCCTCGAAACAACGAAATACTGGATAGAAAAAGCTGATATTATCACTATTGCCACCAGTCCCCTCTTTATCAACCAAGAGAAAGCACTCGCTGTGCTAAAAAGTTTGCAAAGCTCGCTCGTTGCTCTATAATCCCGTTACTTGGCGCCTTGGTAGAACGGTCATACAGGAGCCTGCAAAGCTCTGGAAGCCGGTTCGACTCCGGCAGGTGCCTCCAAAATAAAATAAATCCCCGAATGGGGATTTTTTGTTTGAACTAAACAGCACAAAATTAAAAATTTCGTAGTAAAATTAAAGTCTTTATAATAAGATAGAAGACAATAATATACAAACATATTTATTAATTCCTCAACTATAGAAAAGAATTATATAAGGCCCCACACTAAGATATTTTCTTCTTTCGAAGAAGTAAAAGAGGACTTCACAGATAACCCCAACTGATGGCACTATAGGCTTTTCAACAAGACAACCACCTTATCCATCCCTGTTTTATGTAAAGGAAATAGAAATTTAATTGTAGGCGAGCCTGGTATCGGGAAGAGTGAATTATTACAAAAAATAGAGCAGCATCATATTTCAGAGTGAAATAACACATCGTCCATAATAAAGTTAAAATCTAATAACCCCTCTGAACAAATAGAGGATTTTGTTTCCAAAAAAGGCCCAGACAGTAAAAAAATTCTGTTATTAGATGGACTCGATGAGACAAATATAGCAAAACTTACTGATGTTTTGGAAAAAATAGAAGAAGTCTCCAAAAAAAGACCAAACATACAAATTTATCTAACATCTCGTTGGATCTTTATAAACAAATATAAAAATTATTTCACATGATACAGGTTTATTAGAATTTTACCTTTTACATCAGAACAAGTAAAAGAATATCTTGTAACAATGGGCAATAATGAGTTTGAAGTAGACGCATTACTCGTCCGTTTGATGGAATTTCACCATGGGAAGTTAGTAATACAAATACCTCGATATCTTTTTCTTTTAGAACAGTTTATAAAAGAAAAAGGCAATGATATAACAAAAATAAGTACCGTTTCCAGAAATGAACTTTTTGAATACTTTATATACTCCAAGTTGAACATAGAAGATAAATTGGGGTCAAATGAAGCGAAAAAAAGGGTTCTTGAAAAGCTAGCATTGGTGATGGAGATTTATCAGACCAACAGCATATCCAGGGACGAACTGATGACATTTTTTGATGATATAAAATCGGACCTAAAAACAGCAATTATAGTCCAAGGAAATTTTAATCTTTTTATTGATAAAACCGTTTTATGGGCAAGCGGAACAAGTCTAGATAAAATTGAATTTGAAAATACAGAATTTCAAGAATATCTTGCCGCCAAAGAAATAACTCGATTTACGGACCCTGTTCGTGCAACCTTTCATTTTACAGCAGATCAAAATATTAATGAGTTACATCCTTCGTGGCTTAATACACTTAATTTTCTGGTTGATCTGATGCCAAGTCTTCTAGAGCCTTTAGTTGAATTCTCATGAATAAGGAGCGATAGTAGATTAACTGATGAGCAGTTCTTTAATTTTTTGGCAAGAATTAATCCAGATACTGTGCCTAAGGAGGTAAAGATAAAAATTTTCCTTAATATAATAGATTACTTTGAAAAGCGCCTAATATGGCTACCAGGCGAATTAGCAAGCGCATTAGATGGTTTTTTTACTCATGGTTTTGAACAAGAATTGAAGCGCCGTATGGAGGAGTCAGAATGAAAATCATGAACCTTTAGGTATATTTCAATAGGTAATATATTTTATATTATAGCTTATTTATTGAGGTCAGAACGAGAAGGAGTCAGTTTGGATAGAATTTACTGGCGCGAAAAGCTCATTAGACATGTGCAAAAGAGTGCCGATAACGGAGTTTTGGAAACTGTTATGCAAAGACATGCTTTAGTTTGATTAGAGACATTGCAGGACCCAAGTGTGATTGATCAATTGCCACATATGTCAGATATAAGTGATGAGCTGGTTCAACGTGCTCTTTTATCAACATGTGTAGAATTAAATATTGAACATCCTTTAAGTTTACAGTATCAAATAAATGCAATAAAAAGTAATGATTTCTGATGAAGTTACGGTATATATAAAATAAAAGATAAAACATCAATAATTACATTTTTGGAAGCGTATATTAAGGATGATGTTTTCAGAAAAGAATTTCTTGTGGATACAGACCATTATTCGAACGAGGTAGCATTATTAATTTCTAAAATTAGTGATGTATTCGATGATTCTATGCATCAACTTCTAAAAGATGCTTTTATGGCTTCTATAAGAAGCTATTTGGGGCAAGAAGCACGAAAATCAACTTTCATTCTGGGGATTTTAAACCTGTTAAAAGAAAAGGATGTTCATTTCTTTAAGAATATTTTAGATATTATTTATGATAGGACTGGGTGAGGGAATGACCACAGAAAATATGTCTTCCAAGAACTACTAGCAGAAATATTAACCGCTAAAGATATTCCAATTTTCTTAGATGTAATGATAGAAAAGGGCGAACTTTATTCGGCTTCTGCAATTATGGTGGAAATTAAAAGATCATGAAGAGACGGAAATGAAGAAATGTATGAGCTAGGGCGATCTAAGTTGTCAGAAGAATACGCAAAATGGGAGCAACCACAGAAAGTTATCAGGAGGCCTATAGAAAATAACATAATGAAGGATTTTTTAATAAAATTAAGTCCTGCACCTAATCAATATTCGACTGACTTGTTTGATTATTATGTCATGCATAGTGAACAAATAAATCATAATCTAAAACAAAAAGATAAAGATAGATTAATTGAGCTTCTAAAAAAAGAGGTCCTAAAATTCAATCCAGCGGCATACTGATTAAAGGCCTTAGAAAATTCTGAAGATTGATCAATTCAAAGATATAGCACAAGTGAGAAGGTTCATATATTTTGATCTGCTCTTAAAACAGCACAAATTTTAGGTGTCGATGTGCGAGAGTATTCTCAAAATATAGCTCTTTTTATACCATTTGCTTATGATGATCAATTACATTTAGTTTTTGAGCTTATTAAAAATTTTACGCCTCTTGAATTGGAGCCAATAGTACAAATATACAAAGAAAAAAACACAGATTTGTGGAGATTTAGACCAGGTAATTTTATAGATATAGTAAAACGTTATCATTTAGTTGATGCTCTTGGTATTATAAAAGAGTTCATACAGGAAAAAAGGTTTGACTTATATTCAAGAAAGGAAGCTCTGACATTGAGTGAGTCACTTTCTCCCGATAAAGAATTTTTAAGATTAATTTTTGTATCATATATAGAGAGTAAATTACCAGAAGAGATTGACTTGGCTCATATGGCAAATAGCTTACTCATAAAATCTTACGGAGATAAATCCGCTATTCACTGGAGGATAAAAAACATAAAAGAGAGAGTAATGCCTCTAAAAAAAATTAGATCTTCCGGCTGACATCGAAGAATGAGAGGTGTTGATAGTATAGAAGATGAGCTGAGGCATGGAAAAACCTTTGCCTTACCTCTCATGGAATTAAAGATTAAGGGCTTTGAAAACGATTATTTAGATATGCTTGATACTGCTATGGAAGTTTGGTCTAGAGGCGAAGACTATGAAGAATATGCCCAATACATTTGGGGTATAGTTTATTCTTACTTTGATAATCTAAAAGAATATAAAAACTACCAGCCCTTATTATTGCTTGAACAAAAAATTAGTTCCCTGAATGACAAAGAGGGCGCTAATTGGCTAGCTTTAAAAATGGTTTATCTGCGTCGAGCCTATCTATACAAACCGGGTAAAATTTCAGAGGCAATACAGAAGTATAATGAAGCAAAGAAATTTAGTGATAAATATATATCAAACTCTTCCGACTTATTCTGACATCTAAAAAACATGATTGAGACAGAACTAAAACGATGGATAGAAGCAGAAGGGGCGTATGACATCATTGTTGCTGAAAAAAAATATAAATGAAATGCTCAATATGAAACTCTTGTTCAGAAAACCATAAAGAGCCAAATGCTTTATATTCTCATGAAAAGGGGATTTATGGTTGATATGGCTAGAGAAGAACAACTATTAGATGATACCAGGACTGATATTATAGTTAGATATGGTTTCATTGGGCCAATTGTTCTAGAAATTAAGCTATCCTCAAATGGCGACCTAAGATCCTCAAAAATCACGACAACCAAGTCTTACAAGAATATGAAAAAATATATGGATGGTTATGGTGCTGATTACGGCATATTTTTAATTATCCATAACACTTCTTTCAAAAAAATATCCATGGTAAAAGAAGCTTATGCAAAAATACCTAATGTGTGGACTACTTCTCTAGACTGCTACACTTTAGCAAAATTAAAGGAAAAAAAGACAACAAAACCTGCAAAGAAAACTAAGGCTGTTAAAAAAAATTATAAAATAAATCCCCACCTACCTACCGAATAGGCAGGTTTCTGGGGATTTTTTGTTGTTGGGATAAAATCGGGAAGGAGATATTCTGAGCACCAGGCCTCCCAAATGGCCTATTTCTTAGAAAATCTCTTCTCTTTTTCGATATTCAGACTATTATCCACACATTATTTCTCTCTAAATTTTCTATGGCCAATCCAAAAGTAACCCTCCATACCAATCATGGTGATATCACTATCGAGGTCTTCTCAGACAAGGTTCCAAAAACAGCAAAAAATTTCGTAGAACTCGCAAAAAAAGGCTACTACGATGGGACTATTTTCCACCGTATTATCACAGATTTCATGATTCAAGGTGGTGATCCAACTGGAACTGGTCGAGGTGGAGAGAGCATCTATGGAGAAAAATTCGAAGATGAATTTCATCCTGAGCTCTCTCACAAGAAAGGTTATATATCTATGGCAAATGCTGGGCCAAACACCAATGGAAGCCAGTTTTTCATCGTCCATGCAGAAGAAACTACCTGGCTCGATGGGAAACATAGCGTCTTCGGACAAGTCGTCACCGGTATGGAAGTGATCGAGACGATTGCCCTGGTCCCAACTGATAATGGTGATAAACCTTTCAAGAAAGTGGAGATTACCAAAACAACTATCATCGAATAAACAAAAAAAGAGAGCCATTGGCTCTCTTTTTTTGTCCTGTATAATTATGCTTGAGACTTTGTGGTCGTTGTCTGGGCTGATTGTTTGATGAGACCTTCGAGACGATAGACGACATGATCTAGGATAGCGATGATGATATCTTTTTTGAGTGGTTCGAGATCTTTCATGCCAACGACTGTTGTTTTCTTCTCTGCCATACGATCACGGAGATCAGTGAGAGCAGCACGTTGTTCATCTGCAGACACAGCGCTGAGTCGTGATGTCATACGACCGATGACTTCGTCGAGACGAACCTGATATTTTTGGACGAGCTTATCCTTGATGAGTGTTTGTGCATCCGCTACGAGAGCAGCAGGAGCAGGAACCACTACTTCTGGTTTCGTTTCTACTTTTACTTCTTCTTTCTTTTCAGCTACCTTCGTCACTTCAGCGACTTTTGGAGCTTCGACTACTACCGCAGGAGCAGTAACAGAAAACTCGAAGAGCTCTTTATCTTTTTCAGTTTGGGTTTGACCAAAAGAAGGGACGATAAGTAATGTGCATATTACTGCGAGGAGGATTTTTGAGATTTTCATATCCTGCACTATATACAAAAAGTGTGACTTGACTAGAGGCGATTTGTGAGGATTGTGTGAAGAATTATTTCCTACCTTTGAAAAGAAGAAGAGCGTTTGTGGTTGCATTTATCACCAAAAATACTACAATCATGCGCAGTCTCTTTTTTTCTCTGTTTTTAGATTTTTCTTATGGAAGTCCCTCAAAAAGTACGCGGAACGCAAGATTGGTTCGGCGAGCAACAGCGTTATTACACCTTTATCAAAAAGGTTTCCAGACATATTTTCCGTCATTTTGGGTTTACTCGTATATCGACACCTGTCATGGAAATGCGCGATCTCATCGTACGTTCTGTCGGTGAGCATACTGATGTCGTCTCAAAAGAACTCTACGAATTCAAGGATAAAAAGGGTCGTGATTTGGTATTGAAACCTGAATCAACTGCTGGCGTCATGCGCTCATATCTCGAAAATTTCCAAAACGATCCTCAGCCTGTCTATCTCTTCTATATCGAGCCACACTTTCGCTACGATCGTCCTCAAAAAGGTCGATACCGACAATTTCACCAGATTGGTGCGGAAATAATCGGAGAGCGTGATCCTGTACTCGATGCAGAGAATATCCACATGGCTGTCAAAATCCTCTCTGACTGTGGTCTCAAAGGCAAATTCACAACAAAGATCAATACGCTCGGTAATGCAAAAGAACGTGAAGCATACGTTGCTGAACTTCAAGCGTTTTTTCGTGGAAAATCGCATCTCCTCGATGAAATCGACCAAGCACGTGTAGAGAATAATCCTCTCCGCATCCTCGATTCGAAGAATCCAGATGTTCGAGAGATTCTTCCTTTTGCGCCAAAGCTTCGTGATTTTTTCAAGAAGGATTCAATCGCTTACTACGAATCAACCAAAGAATATCTCACTATCCTCGGTATAGATTTCGTCGAAGATCCGACACTCGTTCGTGGTCTCGATTATTATTCTGATGTGGTTTTTGAGTGTGTGGATAATTCTGGTCGTTCACAGGATTCATTCTGTGGTGGTGGTCGTTATGACGATCTCGCAACCAGTCTCGGAAGCAAAAATCCTGTTCCTGCCGCTGGCTTTGCTATCGGCGTCGAACGTCTCATCGATGCTATGGTCGAATCAGGTCTCAGTGTCGTAAACAAAGATACTATCGATCTCTACTTTATCCAGGTGGGTGAAGAAGCGAAAAAGCTCGCACTCCCTCTCAGTATCCAAGCCCGCGATATGGGTCTCAATATCCTCGCATCGTTTGGTTCTCCATCGATGAAAACTCAGCTCAAAAAAGCAAATCATCTCAAAGCAAAATACGTCGCTATCATCGGTATCATGGAGGCTCGTCGGGGTGTCTGCCAACTCAAGAATATGGAAAAAGGAATTCAGAAAGAGGTAAAACTCGATGAACTCCTCGATCATATGGTGGATGTCATTGGTGAGAAAAATCTCGACTTTTATGATCCAACAAAAGAGCTGATTCAAGGCAAAAAACCAGAACCAACACTCTAGTTTTCTAAGCCGAGAAAGAGAACATTTGACTTTGCTCTTTTTTCTATACAATCCTCATATTCTTTTCCGCTATCTCTAATTTTTTACTATGCTCGGTAAACTCAAGAAACGCAGACGTCTCCGAAAACACGGATTCCTCGCTCGAACTATCACTGCTAATGGTCGAAACGTCCTCCGTCGTCGTCGCCAGAAGGGTCGTCATGTCCTCACTCCGAGCTACCCTATTCGTCTCAAGTCTCCAAAAGGAAATCCAAAATTTCACATTATTCCAAAGAAAAAACCTAAAAAAGTAGTTGCAAAAAAGAAAAGCAAGTAGGCCATAACCCTCTCGCATGATTGCAAAGAAATACCGACTCAGAGAATACGAAGTAAGCAGGGTCTTCAAAAAAGGAAGACCCTTTTTTTGAACCTACTGGACGATGAATTGTCTCGCGGTAAGTAGTGCAAAAAATCATCGTATGGCTGTGAGTATCTCACGGAAACACGATAAGCGCGCGGTGCAGAGAAATCGTTATCGTCGTGGCCTCTATGATGCACTTCTTCCATTTTTGAAGTTTGAAGTCTGAAGTGTGAAACCTGAAGTTTGATTTCAGTGTGTCTTTACTCTCAAAAAAGGACTCAAAATACCAGAAAAAACGATACCTGATGCGTGGTCTCTAGACGCTATTTCGCTCTTTGAGAAAAGAAAGTAGTATTGCCTAAAAGAAAAAAATCTCATAATACTCTCCATGAACCCTTCTCGAAAAACCCTCATCATCATCTACGTTATTTTCCTTGTTATATTTTTCTGGCAAAGTGCGAGTAAAAAAGCGGCTCCTGCACCACTTCCGGTACGAATCGTCGCAAGTGCAAAGAGCTACACACTCCCAACAACACCCGTTGTCTCACTTATCAACGATACAGACAAAGAAATCATCATCGATACCTGTCGAGATATAGAAGTCATCGCCAATGGCGTCCAGAAAACAACCCTTCCAGAAGCATTTTGTCGGACAGTAACAGCCACTGCCAAATGAACCACGCCTCTCTTTGGAACTTCAAAAGAAGATATCCTCCAATTTCAGGAAAGTTTTGCCAATATCCCTGATGTCTCTCTCCGATTCTCCTATACACAACCAGAAACAGAAAACACTTCTGAAACGACTCTCACCATCGGACATGCAGGTATTTTCCGACTTTTCTTTCGAACATTCTTTTATAATCCAGTCTACAATCTCTTTGCCGCTCTCGTCCTCATATTTCCTGGTTACAGTCTCGGTTGGGCTATTATCGCTATCACTCTCATCATCCGCCTTGCCCTCCTCATACCTCAGCAAAAAATGCTTGTTTCTCAGCGTCGCATGCAAGTGATCCAGCCAAAGATAAAGGCAATTCAGGAAGAACACAAAGGCGATCAAGCAACGATTGGTATGAAGATGATGGAACTCTATAAAAAGGAAGGAGTGAACCCTCTCGGATCATGTCTCCCCATTCTCATACAAATCCCTATTCTCATCGTCCTCTATCAGGTGATTTTGAACATCAGTAATCCAGGAAATCTCGCCCATCTCTACCATATAGACTGGCTTCAGACTTTTCGAGATATCACTATTAGTTCTCACTTTTTTGGTCTCGAACTCGCCAAAAGTGGAGGTATCGTCGGTATCGTCCTCGGTGTACTCACTGGTGGTCTCCAATTCGGTCAGATGTGGCTCTCTCAGAAAAAAATCAAAGCCAACCAACCAGAAAAAGAAGAAAAGCCAAAAGATCCAAATATGCCTGATATGCAACAGATGCAGAAGATGATGATCTATATCTTCCCTGCTATGGCTGCTATTTTCGCATTTCAATTCCCTGCTGGAGTCGGTCTCTACTGGCTCGTTGGTACCCTCTTTATGATTGTACAACAGGCCGTCGCCAACCGACAAGCAGAAGATAAAAAGATGGTTATCCGTGACAAGGCTGGCAACATCATCAGTTAATTGACAAAAATATTTGACTCCGTAAAAAATACCTGGTAACATAAAGCTAGGTATTTTTTATTTCTCTCTTATATGTATAAGAAAATTGCGCAGTTTGGAGCTCTTGCTCTTCTCATCGGTTCAGGAGGAGGTCTCTGGGGTATCGAACAATATATCGACTATGCTCCGGGTCTCAACCCATCTCCCATTGCCATCGCGAAAAATTCACAGCTTGCTTCCAGCGCTCTCGGAGACGTCGATACGAGCGATACAGGTATCAAAGGTGAGGAATATTATATCAAAAATTCTGAGCAGATTGATGCTGATTTCGCTTCTATGCAGGCCAAAATCCAGGAAATCGCACGAACACGCTATCCTCTCATGGCCAATAATTGTGATATGAAACGTGTTCAAGAAAATTTCGACGGAAATGAAAAAATCGACCGAACTATTTGTAAACCAAATCGTATTGCCGGCGTCATCGCCAATCGATTCCTCGATAATCTCTTTGCCTATCCAGACAATCGTCCTGTTATGGAAGAAGTCATAGCTGTAAAATGGGCACTCGTGAACGCTGATAATGCGAATGATCCAGAAGTCCAGGCAACCAAAGCTGATCTGCGTGAATATCAGATATTTTTGAATGATTTTGTCACAACACAATATACGAACCTCCAGAAGAAAAAAGAAACAGCCAATTTCAATAATAGCCTCACAAAAGGAAAATATCTCGGTCTCGAGATTGCCTTCCTCTTTGCCGAGCAAGAAAAACTCATCGTGGATTATATCCTGGGAGAATAAATGCCCATAAAACAAATAAAGAGCACTCAGCAATGGGTGCTTTTTTTAATTCTTTTGACATTCAGCACACTCTATATATCATCGTAGTAATACATTAGTATATATTATGTCGTATCAAGCCACTCTCAGAAAAAATATTATCGCGGAAATCAAGCGTCACAATGCAGACCTCGACGGGTTTATCGAGGATATATTGAGTCCTCAGGAGATTGAAACGCTCGATGAACGAATCAAAATCATGCATGCTCTCGCTGCCGGGAAAACGCAACGTGAAATAGCGGAAGAACTCGAGCTCTCTATCACGACGGTTAGCCGAGGATCTCGTATTCTCCAGTATGGAAGAATAAAGGGATGATGGCGTAAATAAGTATTTTTATTTTCCGTCATTCCAGACGAGCAAATCCTCCAAAGGAGGAAAGCGAAGATGTGGAATCCAGAACAAATACTACGCAAAGCGTTCTTTAGAAAACAAGGAATATGATAATCCGCCTGGATTCCGGGTCGTGGATTTCCCTGCTAACGCAATGAAAATCCTTGCCCGGAATGACGCACTGCTCTCTTTTTTGTGACTCTTTTGTCACACCATAGTAATACATTATTTATTTTAATATTCTTTTTATGAAACAAAACAATTCACTCCCCACCTCTCTCAGAGGCGATAATTTCGCTATTATTGCCCGAGGTAATCATGCACATATCTATCCTGGAGAGCTGGTGCGAGCGGCCACTCTCGAAGAGATGAAAGCTCTGCAAACTCCAGGAAAAGTAGTCACATTCCTCACGCCATCTAGCACAATGAAAGAAGCTGAACGAACAGCCGTCGGAGACGAACCAATACTCGCTTTTGTCTCAGATACGAAGTCAATTCAGTATATCACGAAAGATAAACTCTCACTTCTGCTCAGACAACATGGTGATGATAATTTCTCACTCGGTGCGCCGGCGCCGAGCATGAGCAATGATACATACGCAGAAAAGGTCCGCGAAATCCAAGACCATATCCGAGGTGGCGATATATGTCAGGCGGTTCTGGCACGTCATTTTGTCTCACCTATCACTAGCATGAACACAGAGAAAACCCCTCTCGCCCTCCTGCATCGACACCTGATGATACGAGGGACCTATATGACGGCTCTATTCCGAACTCCTGAAGCCTCCTATCTCTACGCAAGCCCTGAACGACATCTCACGATACGAGATGGTCGAGCTATCACAAATCCCATCGCTGGAACCATGAAGATTGGCAATTCTGAAACCTTTGAAGAAAGACTCGAACAGTTTGCTTTCCACAATGAAAAAGAAGCAAAAGAACTCGCCATGCTCCTCGATGAAGGCACAAAAATTATTGCTGAATTTTGTCCTCACGGAGAGATAGAGTGACCATTTCTCCGTGAAACAGGAGCCGTTATACATACGGAATACAGAATATCTGGGAAAGTCGTCTCTGGCACTCATGTCATCGATGCTCTCAGAAAAACCCTCAATGCCCCAACACTCACTGGGAGCCCCATCAATCGAGCTTGTGAGATAATCGCTCGACTGGAAGAAGTCTCGCGAGGATATTACGGAGGAGTCTTTGGGGTCTATAAAAACAGTGGAAATATAGATACCGCTATTGCTATACGTGGTGCCGTTTTGGACCACAAAAATTCTACCCTCACACAATCAGCTGGTGCTGGCATAACCCTTGATTCTGATCCATACGCAGAAGCCGAAGAAACTACGAGTAAATCGGCAGGCGTCAGAAGAGTTTTGACATCCAAAACGACAGAAACAAGTCCACTTCATCTTTCTCCAACCTATGCTCGTGTACTCGAACGACGTATGAGGATGCTCAGAAATGCCCATCTGAATTCTTTTCTGATGAGAAAACAAACAACTCTCGAGCCTTCCCCAGAACTCATGGGGAAACAAGTTACTGTTATCAATTTCGATGATAACTTTGCGCACATACTCTGAGTCATGATTCAGTCACTTGGAGCGAAAGCTTCTGTCGTGCCTTACAAAGAATATGTGCCTAGAGAAGATATTCTCGTCTTTGGTGGTGGACCAGGCGATATCAATGACACAAGTGACCCGAAGATGAATCGTCTCAGAGAAATTCTCGCATGAAGATGAGAGACTCCGCTCCTCGGAATATGTCTCGGATGCCAGGCTATTTGCCAACATCTCGGCATAGAAGTAAAAAAACTCCCTACACCGCTCCAGGGTGTCCAAAAAGAAGTTATTATCTCACCAGATGGAAAGTGAGAAAAAGTCTGACACTATAATTCTTTTGCAGGTTCTGGACTCAGAAAATGATGTGACATCTTCATGAAACCTGGTGGAAGTATCGATATGATACATTATCCGGAAAAAAAAATACTCGGTGTCCAATTTCATCCAGAATCTGTCATGACAGAAAATGGTCGTGAGATACTCAGGGCTCTCCTCTTGAAGCTCATAAAATAAAGAATTTTTCTTTTTTTATCCTCCGATTTCTCGGGGGATTTTTTTCATAAGTCTCTTTTGCAAAAATCATCTTTTTCCATATCCTACTGGCGGTGAGAGCCATAGGGCATTCACATAAGACAAGATATGGCTCCGTGGTGGAATGGTAGACACGATGGACTCAAAATCCATTGAGGCAACTCATGTCGGTTCGAGTCCGACCGGAGCTACCATATACTTGTTCGTTCGCAATTCACGTAATACTCCTCTTTATGCACATAGAACTCGATTCGGATACCCTATT
The DNA here is from genome assembly GCA_964630285.1 of uncultured Candidatus Peribacteria bacterium. Taxonomy (GTDB): domain Bacteria; phylum Patescibacteriota; class Gracilibacteria; order BD1-5; family JAGOOR01; genus JAGOOR01. Next base: position 15,879 of record CAZVRL010000022.1, read on the forward strand.
TACAGCCATCAAGACTGTTGCTCACGCTGTCATAAATAGCCCTACAACACCGATTCTGGAAAATGTGCTCCTCCGCGCTACCAATGAAAAACTCACTGTCGTAGCTAATAATCTCGAGATGGCTATCGAGTACACTATCGATCGTGATATAGAAATAAAAGAACCAGGGGATATCACTATCTCTTTTCGATTTCTCGCTTCGTATCTGAATCTCCTCGATCCGACTCGTCTCAAGATAAAAACTGACACAGGCCACACGCTCAATTTCACTGCCAACAAACAAAAAACCAGATTCAAGGGTCTCGGAGCTGACGAATTTCCGATGATACCAGCGACACGTAGAGATACCAAATTTCGTATGAGCTCTGATGTTCTCAAGCGAGCATTTAGCAAAACACTCTTCTCGTGTGCCAGCGGAAACATACGACCAACTCTCGCAGGCGTCTATATACAACTCCATTCTGACCACATCACTTTCGCATCAACTGATAGTTTTCGTCTCTCAGAGTACCGCTACAACTGTGACACTGGAGTCGATAAAAAACTCGCCATTATACTCCCCGCTCGAAGTGCCAATGAAATCATGAAAACGCTTCCTGATGGAGTCGATGTAGAGTTTTACTTTGCAGACAATCAAATACTCTTGGAGTACGAAGGAGTCCTCCTCTACTCTCGTCTGCTCAATGGCCACTTCCCAGACTATGGAAACTTTTTTCCAAAAACAACCAGCATTAATGCTCTCACAAATCGATCAAAGATGATTCAGTCTCTACGACAGGTAAGCCTGATAGCACGAGAAAATAATTTTAATGTCAAAATGGCACTTGATAGTAGTGGTGTTATCCGTCTCGACTCTGGTGATACAGAACTCGGTGCGAGTGAGACAGAAGTCCCAGCAGAAATAGAAGGCAATGACCAGGTTGGTTTGAACGCCACCTATTTTATCGATGCTCTCCAAGTGGTCGAAGGTGATGATGTACGCATAGGTTTTGAAACGAGCCTCTCTCCTATTCTCATTCAGGGAACGAGCCTCGATACAGGGAAGGAAGATTTCCGACATATTATCATGCCATTGAAAATCTAGAGTTTTCAAAAGAAGAAAGAATAAATAAAAAAGAAAAGAGATGGATTTTCATTGATAAATAGAAATGGGTTTTTAGGCGGAGATTTGCCTGAATGGCAAAACGTAGAACTGTCTAAGGTCCTTGCTATACAGAACTGTAAGATGATAAAACTGGCCGAGTTTTTGTCCCCTAAATGATTTTGGTACTTTTTTCAGAAAAAGTACAATGAAAAAAATAAGAATAATGAAACTCTCCCTCTACCAATTCAAACACTACAACAATCAAGCTCTCGAAATACAAGAAGCTCTGCAGGTTGTGGTAGGTAATAATGGTTCAGGAAAATCGACACTCTGCGAAGCGGTATCAATCCTCATCAATGCCAGCAATCCCCATCACACCAGCTGGGAACAAAAATCCTCTTTTGGACAAACAGAATGGGCTCTCCGATTAGAACTCAATGAAATACTCTTTCAGTCACTTTTTGATGGCAAAAATCGTTCACCAAAATGGTATATGGACGAACAATCCTGCTCAAAACCTAAATACGAAGATAAGATGTCCTATCGAGCATTTTGGATACAGAGTGATCATCTGCGTGTTATCTCAGGAGAGCCCAGTGAGAGACGAAATTTTCTCGATGAGATGCTCGTATTTGCCAGTCCTGTCTATGATAAAATACAGAAAAATTATCGCACAGCCCTCACTTCGCGTAACCGAGTAATCCAGTCTATTCTCGATAAAGAAGCAACAAAATCAGAACTCTCTTCGTGGAATACGCTCCTATCTGAATATGCTGTGCAGGTTATCCATGAACGGAGGAAATTTTTTGCGTGGCTTGATGGTTCGTCATCCTCGGGCGATTGAGTGCAAGCAAAGCGGCACGAGAGAGACCCGGGGATCCAGGTGGATTGACTACGCGAAGCGAGCAAAAAATGAATAAAAATATCAGAGCTTTCTCTTCATCTCCCAGGACCCGT
>CAZVRL010000023.1:0-15938 GCA_964630285.1 uncultured Candidatus Peribacteria bacterium
CCTATACTCATAATCAATCCATCATCAACATATGATCTCTGGAGTCTCTCAGCGAGAAGTTCAGAACGCTCTGAGAGTGGCAGATGTCAGAGTGTACTACACTCATTACCAATAACGTGTGTATCTATTTTTGGGGAAAAAATGTAGAGTGTTTCATTATCGCGGACGTCACCATGTGAGTCGTAGACAAAATGCCCCTCACCTGTATCCATATCGTTTAAGATGTCTTCTGTATTTTTTTCTGACACGATAATCCCAGTGAGCTCTTTTCCGAAAGTAGAAAAGTGTAGATGATTATCGACTAATAATCCGAGAAAAAGAGATACATCAGATTTTTTGTGTTCGAGATAGAGCCGATCGAGGCTATGGTTGATTTCTTCGAGAATCTCTGTGAAAACCTGGACGGCGTTACCCAGAGAAACAGTAGTATCAACTATGTGATCTGTACACATCCTGTGTATTGTATCTGTGAGGGTGTTATTTTTGGTGTGGCAAACGCAGACAAAATTGATATTTTCGTCTTTTTGGATTGCTGATCATACGGTGAGAGGTGATGTCGTATCACCGAGTCGGTGTATATGGACAGTATGCATAAAATACAGTCTACGAATCTTCTATTTTCGTCAATATAATTTCAAGCAGAAAAATGATACAGAATAATAAAAATCAGGTTAATAAAGACAGGACATTGTATCGGTAGAAAATATAGGCACTTGCTATAAAGAGGGCAAAGAGTATTCCATGGCGAAATGACCGAAATGCTGCGATAGGGTAGAGGAATCCGCGAGTGGCTATTTTTTTCAAAAGGAGTAAAAATAACCCAATAAGTGATCCTACTGTGAGTACAAAAGATATACCCATCATAATCATAGATATGGTAGGATAATAGCTCGGATCAAGTCCAAAATAGAGAATGCATCATGAAAGTATTCCCAATATCAAGAGTAGAATCATCAGCGAGACAAAGACTTTTGTATACATGTTTTAGAGGTTAAAAAAATCACAAGACGAATCCCAGAGTTTTTGCTCTATAATTTCTTCTTTTTCTGATCTTATTTCACAGAGCTTGTGGAATACGTAGAGAGAATGTACTGGTTCGCAATAGGGGATTGTGCCCCTGAGTCATTCGGGTAAGAGGTAGGGGGCGTCTGTTTCTATCATGAGTTTTTCGAGGGGTGATTTTTTCGCTACCTCCTGGATAGTGACTGACTTGGGGTAGGTGAGTATGCCAGTAAAACTGATTTTCGTTGTATCGCCCATATCAAATACTTTTGTCGCAAAACTCCAGTCTTCACTAAAACAATGAATCACAAATGTCTCGAGTTTCGAGAGTGTGAGTTCTTGGAGTGTCAGAGGAGAGCAATTTCTCGTGTGGATCACCACCGGAAGATTATATTTTTTTGCGAGTTCTACTTGCGCTCGGAACCATTCTATTTGCCGTCATTTTTGACGAGTTGCTTCGCTCGTATCAGAAGAGAGGTGGTAGTGGTCAAAGCCTATTTCTCCGAGCCCGACTATGTGAGTTTTTTCTTCTTGAATTAGCTTTTCCAGTATTTGCATTTGCTCTGGTATTTCTTCTGTTGGTATATCCTGAGCTTCACAGGGGTGTATACCGACAGTAGCTCGTATGATATCGTATTGTTTTGCGAGATTGATACAGGTACGAGATGTTTCTACGCTGGTACCAATCTGAATACTGTGAGAAAAATTATTTTCTCGTAAGTGTTCGATAGCTTCTGGTATATGATTTTGGAGCTCACCAAGGTAGAGATGTGAATGTGTATCGATAAACATAATAACAGTAGTATATTTTTACTCTACAAAAGACAATGTATTTATAGCTTGAGATACAGTTCTGGATTCATGGAGGCGAGATAGGCTATTCCGAGAGCATCCGCAGCATCGTCTGGTTTTGGTACTGTGTCGAGTTTGAAGAGGAGCTGTACTGCTCGTCCGATTTGTTTTTTTTCTGCCTTACCATTTCAACAAATGGCTTTTTTTACTTGTAATGGAGTGTATTCGAGAATCGGTATATCACGGTTACCAATTGTCACCATGATGACACCGCGGCTTTGTGCAACATCTATACCAGTTTTGAGATTGGTGGAAAAGAAGAGTTTTTCGATAGCAGCATGAGTGACATTATATTGTTGTATAATTACATCCAGATCCTTCATGATTTCCACGAGTTTTTGGGTTTGAGGTGCTTTGGGTGTTGTATGAATAACCCCGTAAGTCAGTATAGTTCTCTGATTTTTTTGGAGTTCTATCACGGCAAAACCGACATCGGTGGTTCCAGGATCTATCCCGAGGATAATAGGCATGGAGATACTCTATCCAAAAAACTTACTTTTCCAAAAAAACTACTTGATGTAGTCGAGTATTATCTTCAAAAAACCTTCTTTTTCGAAATTCCCTGTGATTTTCTCACGGAGAAAGCGTACATCTTTGAGCGTGATTTTCCCAGCATGTCTTTTTTCTCCAAAAGCTCCTGTTTCTATGATGTCTGTGAAGTATTCCCAGAACTCTCCATGACTGAGCGCATTGTAGAGTGGTTGTTTTTCTGCTGATTCACGAAACAGGGCTATGAGATCGCCAGTATCTTCTTGTAAACCTCGCTCGAGTATGAGATATATTTTTCCGAGAGAAAGGTGAAAATCATTTTGTATGACTTTGTAGATAGTTTTTTCGAGAAGGTCATTCTTTTTCGGATGAAGACGGCTCTTTTTATGAGTTTCCCGAAACACCTTTGTTATGTTTTCTTCAAAGAGATTTTCGAGTATTTTTTGATAGGCATTTGCGACAATAAGCCCATCTATATCTTTTTGGCGTATGAGATGTGAGAAATTTATCTCTGATTCTATCAAGAGTTCTCTATTTTCATGACTCAGGAGGCTGTAAGAGTCTCCTAAATATTTCTTACATCGTTCTTCTATATCTTGTTCTGACTCTGAGAGACCGTGTTTGGTTTGTTTTTTGGCTTCTTCTTTCATTTTCCGAAAGCGTATTTCAGACAATTCTCTCCCTATCCATTGCTCTGCGATGGCGAGTTTTTCACGCAATTCTTTGTTTTCTTGGGCGAGTTTATCTGTAATGTGTGCGTCAGAATGCATATTCTTGACACAATATAACATTGTTTTTTAATTATTTCAAGAATTTGTCACAAATCATGACTCCATCGAGATGGTCTATCTCGTGTTGGATAACTCTGGCTCCGTACCCCTGCACACTCTTTTTCATCTTTTTTCCTTTGATATCCATCCATTCTACGTCGACAGAAGTACATCGTTCTACTGTGCCGAGAAGACCAGGAAGGCTCAGACATCACTCCTCATCACGGACTACTTCTCATCATTTTTTTGTGATTACAGGGTTTATCATGAGGACAATAGGGTATTGCTCATCATCTTTTTTCTCGGGAAGTCCTACTATGATTATTCTCTTATTGACGCCTACTTGTGGCGCAGCGAGGCCGATTCACCCATGTTTTGGGTTTTTGATATAGGCGAGCATAGATTCACCGAGCACTCTGTATTTATGGAGCTCTTGGGGCTTTACTGGTGCAGAAACCGTGCGAAGAATGGTGTTGTCTTTTCCTGTCTGAATAGTGAGTTTCATATGTGTTAACAAAAACTAAGTAAGGCCATCAGGAATGCGTTTGTTTTGTTGGGTAATTCTCCTGATTTTTCTGCAATATCAACAGCGACTATATCATCGTAGAGTTTTTTGAGCGCTTTTTTGTGCGAAAGAAGTCTTTTCCCTGTATTTTTTTGACCGGGTGTTATGGGGAGATTATTTATACGGTTAAAATGTGCCGCGATAAGTATTTTTCTCATCATGGTAATCATCATAGCCATAGTGAGTTCATGGTCGGCAGTCTCCATGAGACGCCCCCAGATTTTTATCATCGAATATGGATCACGATTCCAGAGAGGATCGAGCATATTAAAGGCATTTTCATCACGATAGTCAGGAAGTATACTCTTTAGTTCTTCATCAGTCCAGCGTGCCTGATAGGCAAGAGAGAGTTTTTTTACTTCCTGAATGACGAATTCATAATTATTCCCGAGTCTATCACTCATCTTCATTGCTTGATCAGGTGGAAGCCTGAGGGTGGATTCTATATAGGAGATTATCCCATCCACAGAAAGGGCTGCAAACTCATGAAGTGATGCATTTTTTTCGAGCCATTTTTCGAGGTCTGTGACAGGTTTTTTATTTCCTACAAAGAGGATGAAATTGGTATCTGGTATTTTTTCTAGAGTATTTATCCAGACTGAGTCGTCCTCTGTATTTTTTTGTTTTGTGCCATTTTGAAGTAAATCCTCCAAATCAATTGTTTCTTCGGCTCGAGCCTGTTCTTGTATTTTTTCCTGTTCCCGAGCGGTTTTTATGAGCTTCTCATAAAAAATAATCATACGGGTACCACCCATAAATCCTGGAGCTAAACAGTCTCACAATACACCATCAAAAATATTATCATTTCTGATTTCCAAGAGATTCATCTCTCCATGTTTTTCTATAAATTTCTCCCTCCATTTTTGGAGAGTATTCCGGAGTGATTCTTTATTTTCTCCTCTGAATAAAAGTATGTTTTTCTTTGGTGGCATGATCTATTTTTCCAGATAGGATTTTATTCTCCAGCGGGCTATACCAGACGGAGCGGATTCGAGCCATTGTTTTGTTAAATTTGTCTTATCTCATAGCGAAAAAGTGATGATATCATCGTTTTCCAAGAGTGTATGAAATGGGACTTTCTCATGGTTTCGATAGATATATTCTATTCGGTGGAAATTTTTTGGTTCCAGATAGATCACAGCATCGAGAGCAGTCGATTTTATTGGCATGTAAAAGAGTGGCCGAGTTTTTGAGTGAATTGGTATTTTTCGAGCGAGGATATGTTCTGTTACGCTCTTGATAAATTCTTCTGAATTGGAAGAAGTCGCTTCATTGATGAGATCAAAATCCCGAAACAGAATAGGGGCGTATGTTTCTCCGAGCTCATCAAAAGTTTCATATTTTAAAACTTTCTCATACGTTTTTTCGTCAATAATGCGAATCTTCACTCGAGATATACCCTCAAAAACAGCTTCGGTATGAAGTCATGTATATCATGAGAGTCGCGGATGATTGATGAGATCGCTGACGCGACCAACCTGGAGAAAATTTTCATCCTGTCTTGCGCCTATGTCGTGGAGTATGGCGTAGCAATCGCTCGGCTCTCTGACAACTATCTGAATGGCATACCATGATTCTTCGAGGTATTCTTTTTTGAGCTCTATGGAGAATGGTGAAACAAAATCTGTGTCGTAGTGAACGATTGGTTTTGACCAGCTTTGTTTGCGGAGATAGGTGTGAATTTTTTTTGACCCCTGTACCATATATTCATGTTTGTTTGTCACAAATGTTTCCATTGTTTTCCACTTTTCTTGTTCGAGCACTTCAGCCGTGAGTCCATGAAGAAAATGATACATCTCTCTGAGTCCACATCGTTTTGCAAGAGGAATGTAGACATGCTGCGTTTCTTCTGCCATTCTCTGACGACCTTCTGGAGACATGGCATCGATAGTCATCATGTTGTGAGATCGATCAAATATCTTGAGATAGAGTATGCGGATGTCTTTTTGAGAGGCGACTAGAATCTTTCGTATGGTCTCAAAACGTGCTTGTTCTGACGAAAATCCTGTCGGATCATCTCGAGATGCTCACCGAATCTTTGTCGCTCATTCAACGATATTTGCGATATCAGGATGTATAGCAGCCACACTCTCGTATGTTTCATCAGTGTCTTCTAATATATCATGGAGCAGTGTCGCGCCGAGAAGCATAGGACAGGGGCGATAGGGGAGCATCATACACGCTACAGTCAGAGGATGTGTGATATAGGGTGTTCCTGATTTTCTGAGTTGATTTTTGTGGCCAGATTTTGCCATTTCATACGATTGCCGTATGAGATCTTTTCCTTCTCCAGAAATATAATTGCATTCCTCTAGGAGTTCTTCGAATATTTCATCCGGATTACGATACTCATACCCCCTGTATTTTTCTACATAGGCTTTATAATCTGCGAAATAATTTGCATTTTGTGTCACCTGATTATTCTCTTCCTAGATGCTAAAAAATCAATACAAAAGCGTAAAAAAACCATCTTTCTGACCGAAAGACATAAAAAGTACCGATGTAGTTATCGGTGTTGATGAAGCTGGGAGAGGCGCCTGGGCTGGTCCAGTAGTGGCAGCATGTGTTGTATGGAAGGGCAAAACCCCTATAGAGTGAATACTCCGAGATTCTAAAAAAATGACAGTAAAAGACCGTGAAAAAACACATGAAGAGATACTCCGCGTAGCTGATAGCTGAAAATTATTCTACGGCGTGGGAATTATAGGTAATGAGATTATTGATTCTGTTGGTATCCGTGAGGCAAATAGGCTCGCAATGCTTGAGGCATTGCGAGCAATTAATAATGAAAAATTAATAATGAATAATGGAGGAATTTATTTGTTGATTGATGGCAGAGACAATTATGCATTTGATATCCCAGGTCTTCCAAAACCTGAATACATCGTGCGAGGGGATTCAAAAATCAAACAAATCATGGCGGCATCTATCCTGGCAAAAGTCACTCGAGATAGATTACTCATCGAATATGAGGATGTTTACCCTGGGTATGGATTTTTACAGCATAAGGGGTATGGAACACAGCTTCATCAAAAAGCACTTAAAAAACTCGGTGTCGCTAAAATACACAGAAAAAGTTACAAGCCTATAAAACTTGCGACTTCGTGAAAGGGTCTATAATGTTTCTACTATGATTATACGAAACCCCGAACAACGTGTTGCTATCCTTGTTGATGTGCAAAATCTCTATTACTCTGCGAAGAATCTCTACCATTCTCGTGTCAATTTCAAAAACATTCTCTGACTGATGCTTCAGGGGCGTAAACTCACCCGAGCCATCGCTTATGCTGTCGATACAGCTGAAGAAACAAACAAAGTATTTATTGAGGCAATTCATGAAAGCGGTTTTGAAATAAAAACAAAGCCTATTCAGACATTTGTTGATGGATCAAAAAAGGCTGACTGGGATGTCGGTATAGCTATGGACGCTATTCGTCTTGGCTCAAAAGTAGATTCTATCGTTCTTGTTTCTGGCGACGGAGACTTCTCTCCAGTTGTGAATTATCTCCAGCAGTCTCAGGGGTGTCTCGTAGAAGTACTCGGTTTTGGCCGTACGACCAATAAAGAACTTCGAGAATTAGCAGATGAATTTATCGATATAGAGGATTATCCAGATGATCTCCTTTTTCAGTCTCGCAAGTCTCTCCGTCCGCAAAGAAATGAAAAAAACCGCAATGATAAAAAGCCACAACACAACTCTCAAAAATAAAACAGTTCAGTACGATGATTTCGGTGATACTTTTGGGAAAAGTCGCCAAAATATGCACTGGGATGAGATAGATACTATTCTGTCTGATTTTCTCCAAAATCCTGTTACAGAATGACGCATAGCTGATATCGGATGTGGAAATGGGAGACTCCTGAAACACATACAGAAACACCCTGATGCAGGGGCTTTTCAGAAAAATTTCTCTGCCTACATAGGCCTCGATACTTCTTCTGTGCTCTTGAACCAAGCTCGTTCTGATGATACCCTTTCTGATTTTTTTACTCTCACAGATTGGATTCATGGTGATATGTGCGAAATCACAGATAAAATTCAAAAATATGGATTGTTTGATGGTTTGTTTTTTATCGCTAGTTTTCATCATCTCTCTACTCGAGATGAGAGAGTTTCTGTTTTAAAACAAGCAAAAAAACTCCTCTCAAAAACGGGAAAAATCATCATGATCAATTGGAATCTCACCCACCCATCCCAGACAAAATATCAAATTTCAAAGGTGGCTGATTATCCTGATGGAAGCAGTGATTTTGATATAAAAATAGGTGGTCACAAGCGTTTCTATCATGCCTTTTCTCATGAGGAATATCTCTCTCTCGCTGATGAAGTTTGATTGACGGTGTCGGATTCTTTTTGAGAGAGAAATAGTATCGCCATTTGGTCATAAAAAATCCCCATTTCTGGGGATTTATTTTATTTCTGTATCTGGCTCACAACTTCAGCAAGTGTGGAACCTCCTCGCCATTTCTTGATAAGTTTTCCGGTGTTGTCTACCTGGACAAAAGTATGTTGAGCAGTGACTCAGTAGAGCTCTTTGAGTTCTTTTTCATCATCGTAGCTTGTTTTGAGGATGGTGAGGTCAGTAGGGATATTTTTGAGATTGGCTTCTATATCTTTATTGACCGCGATACATGTTGGGCACCAGTTAGCATGAAAGAAAAGAACAACCTGTCCTTTTGCTTGTGCTACTGCTGTTGATGTATAGGGAAGATAGACTCCTCCTTGTGCGATTGCTTTTGGTGTATCGCTCGGAGTGATGTCTTTCGGCGGTTCTGGCACTATAGGCGCTGTCTGTGTTCCTGTTGTTGCTGTTTCTGTGTCTTCGATAACTGTTTCTGTTTCTGGCGTGGTTGCTTTTTGCCATGGGAATGTACAACCTGAGAGAGTGAGGACGAGTACCAAGGCAAGAGGAAGTGTTTTTTTCATAGAAAGGAAAAGAGATATAAAACCTGACTCAGATATGCTAAGGGAAAAACCTTTTCTGTCCACGGATTTTGCTTTACTTTAGAGAGAGGATTGTATACTTTTTTCGATTATGCTCACAGAAACTCAACATTTGCTCCAGTGTACAGTTGATACTATAACACGTGATGAAATCCCAACTCTTCGAGAAGTGATACAGTATCATCGTACCCAATACTATAACGATACGCCCGTCATTACTGATGGTGAATTTGATACACTCTATGCACTCCTCGTCGCAGCAGAGGAAAAATTTCAGATGCATGATGAGGCAAGTCCAACCAAAGAAGTTGCACGTCTCGATCATGATAATCATTTTACCAAAGCTCCACATCTCCATCAGATGATGTCTCTGGATAATACCTATAATGCGGAGGATTTGAGAGAATTTGAGAAACGAATTCAGAGAATACTGCAATCTACAAACTACAAACTACAATCTACACATCTTGAATATGTCATTGAATACAAATTTGATGGTCTCGGCATCGCTCTCCTCTATGAACAAGGAAAGTTAACTCGAGCTCTCACTCGCGGTGATGGACAGATAGGAGAAGATATCACTCTCAATGTCCGAGAGATTACCAATATTCCGAAAACTATACCCTACACAGAGACCATAGAAGTACGCTGAGAGGTGGTGATGTCGCGTAGTTCTTTTGATGAGCTGAATCACAGAAGGCTCCAGTCATGAGAAAAGCTCTTTGCTAATCCTCGAAATGCTGCAAGTGGAAGCCTCCGACAATTGGATCCTACTGTTACTCGAGAACGTGACCTCCTCTTTTTCGCGTACTCATGTCCTGATCTCGAAGAACTTCACAAGGCAAGTATTTCCGAAGAAGCGACCTACTATTCCTTGATTGAAAAACTGGGTGCCTGGGGATTTCAGACATCGAAGCAGTGGCAAAGGGGTGAACTCTTTTTTGAGAAAAAAACTGGCATCGAATCTATCGTCACAATGATTCATGATATGGGTAAAAAACCTGTTTGCCCTTTTGATATCGATGGACTTGTTATCAAAATCAATGACCTTCATCTCTGGGCTGTCCTGGGTATGACATCACACCATCCTCGCTATGCTATATCGTTCAAATTTCCAGCAGAATATGCCCGAACTCGCATCATTGAAATAGAACACTCTGTTGGGCGTACATGAACTATTACACCTGTGGCACATGTCGAACCGGTCAATATCATGGGAGTTACGGTACAGCATGCGACTCTCCATAACTATGATGAAGTTGCAAAAAAGGATTTACGAATTGGTGATCAGGTGTTTATCCACCGCGCTGGTGAAGTCATCCCGGAAATTATAGCGCCTATTATCGAAGCTCGAACAGGGAAAGAGCAAATTATTATCCCACCGACACATTGCCCCATCTGTGAATCGCCAACACATAAAGAGGGTGAAAAAATCGCTCTTCTCTGCAGCAATCCTGCTTGTCCTGCGCGTGAAATGCAAGCACTCGAATGGTTCGTGAGTAAACATGGTGTGGATATCGATGGTTTTGGTCCGAAACAAATCGAACTCTTTCTCGAACTGTGATGGGTGACAGATATGGCGTCTATTTATGACCTCAGGGATCATAGAGATGAGCTCCTCCTCGTCGAGGGATACAAGGAAAAATCTGTCGATAATCTCATGAGTGCCATTGAGGCAAAACGTACACTTCCAATTGATCGATTTATTGGGGCCCTAGGAATTCCCGGTGTTGGGAAGCGTACTGCGAAACTCCTTGCCCCACTATTTGAAAGTGCTGAAGACATTCTTCATTTTCATCTCAGCATCGAGACGCTCGAAGCTGTTAAGGATATTGGCCCCGGGACGGCAGGGACGATTAGTGCCTATTTTGAGACACATAAGCACCTCCTTGAACGGCTCATTAGTCGTGTTACGATTACTTTCCCAAAAGTTATCAAAGCTGATGGGATTCTCACTGGAAAGACTTTTTGCGTGACAGGAACATTTGATATTTCACGCGATGACATCCATGCTATTATTGAGGAGAATGGTGGGGAAGTGCGTACCGCTGTCTCAGGGAATTTAGATTACTTACTTGCCGGAGACAATGCTGGCAGCAAGCGAGAAAAAGCTCTCTCACTCGGTGTAAAAGTATTGAGCTGGGAAGAGTTTCAGAAAATGCTTGGGTAGTTACAGATATTTGACCATATATCCTTCTTCGAGAGTGTATCAGAGTTTCTCAAAATAAGGGCGAACACCGACTCAGGCTATGACGGCTATTTTTTTGATATCAGGATATTTTTCTCGTACGATTTTCTCAGCTTCTGCAACCATTTTCTTCCCAAATCATCGGTGCTGAATCGCTGATTCATCCTCTTCGCCTATACCGACTTGTTCCCCAAATGTATGGATTTCTCGTATGATGGCGGCTCATTCGAGTACTGCTAAAAAGTGTGGTTCTTTTGAATAATATTGAGATGGGATACGGAGCCGTAAGAGGGAATAGAGAGTGGCATCATCTGGCGCATTTTCTGGTACTACTATGTAGCCTGTTTGGTGTTTTTTGTTATTTCACTTTTCTTCAAAAGTGATGAGGTAATCATGACCTTTTGATGCCTCGTAATCTCGCACAACGAGGTGAATATTTTCTACTTTAAAAACTTTCCCTTTTACTTCTCTGGAAGCTGTATCGATGACTTTTCCTCCACGACTTGCGAGGAGTTCTTCCGCTACTTGTCGGAGGTTGGCAAGATGCGATCCGTGGAGAATTTGATGAGCAGGGATGTCTCGATAGACCCGGTTGAGCCGGATGTAGGGCGGTACCATTTCGAGAAGGTCAGCCATGAGAGCTATGAGTGTCTCATCGTCATAGGCTTGAAAGCCACCTTTTTTCCATATCTGAGTCAGTTCGCTCTTATCCGTGACCATCATAGGGTAGATTTTGAGTTCGTCGGGACGATAATCAGAGTTATCAAAGACCTCTTTCAGAGCTTTTCTGTCTAGGTCTGGCGTTGATCCGAGGAGATTTGGCATCATATGAGCGCAGACTTTGAATCCTGCATCCTTGAGCATCCTGGTTGCGTGTATCGATTCTGCATTACCGTGTCAGCGTTTGTTTTTTTCGTTAATCTCATCAATCGTTGTCTGGTATCCGATTTCAACTCGAGTGACATCATAACTCCGGAGACGTTTTATCTCATCGACGGTTATCCAGTCGGGGCGAGTTTCTATCTGGATGCCTACGACACGAGATTTGGCTTTCATATTTCTCTCTTTTGCCTCTTTGAGAGTTTTACTCTCCCGCATTTCAAAGCCTTTCTTTATCTTAAATTCTGCGAACTTGTCAGTCCCTGTGGAGGTTCATTCGATAAATGGTTCGAGTTCTGCGTAGGTAGTATGCGCATCATAAATAGCCTTGATAAACATCTCTTGGTAGAGCTCAGGGTACACAGACCATGTCCCTCCGATAATACGAACATCGCACTTATCGATACAGTGACCTGTTATTCTGAGGCCACGGAGACGATTATGGACTTGCTTTACTGGATCAAATTCATTCATCTGAGCACGCATCACTGCTGGTTCATCGGGGATATAACTTCGCGGTAGGCCAATAAAAGTCGGACAGTAGATGCATTTTCCAGGGCAACCCCAGAATTTTGTGAGGAGTGATATGACAGCGATACCAGACTGATTTCGGACGCCACGCTTTCTGAAAATTTTTTCTACTCGAGCTGAAGGGGTGATTCGCGCATCGCTCACCATCTCGTGATATCGTTCTATAAAGGCGATATTGGGTATAGGTTTCACCGTTTTGTGGACAGAATAAATCTCATTGCAGAGCTTCTGAAAGTCTTGTTTGTTTTGAATCTTCTCGTTTTTTATGACGGCGAGAATGATTTCATCAATAATGTCGGTGGAATGCTTGGTCAAAAAGAGGTATTAAAAAGCCTCCATAGTGTATGGAGGCGATGGGATATGTCGAGAAAACTATGCAGCCTTCTTTGCTTTCGCCATACGAGCGTTGAATCGGTCAACAGCACCAGTACGGAGGATACGTTTTTCACCAGTGTAGAAAGGGTGAGAAGCGCTTGAGATTTCGATATAGATGAGAGGGTAAGTCTGACCATCGACATCGATAGTTTCTTTTGCATCGAGGGTAGAACCTGCGATGAGTGTGTAGCCAGTGCTAAACTCTTTGAAGCAGACCTGTCGGTATTGTGGGTGGATATCTTTTTTCATAGATTGAAAGGAAAAGTATGAGGCGATTATAAAAACTTTACCAGAAATGCAAGGTTTTTTTGTAAAATACGACGAAATATGGTAAAAATAGTATAGATATGAAGTCTGTATCCAAAATACATACCCAAAAACCTGATTCCGCCCCTCGTTATGAAATTTCTGGGGAGGACGCACGTGGTCTCTTGAGAATAGCTGATAATGAGCTTTTTTCTCTGGGAACAAATCTCATGGCTCGTGAATGGCATGGAGAAGAAAAGCTTCAGCGTTATGCCCTTGCTCAGATGAAGTGATCGAACAAATATTGTCTCATACCAGTCGATCAAAATCATGAAGGGAGAACTTTTGTCATCCGAGATGCTCGTCCAAAAGAAGAACCACGTGTTCCTCGTGTGGCCCAACGTACTTCTTCTCGTTTTCGTGCACTTTTGCCAGCTTTGGGTATCGCGGCATTTTTATCTCTCGATGCTTATGTGCTTCATAAAATGCTTAAAAAAGATAGCTCTCCGAGTATGGAGGCAAAAATTCCTGCACTTTCTGAGACTGCACAAGCTCCTGCAAAGAATATAAAAATTAGTGATATAATAGTTAAAAATCATATAACACTCGATGACTTTATCCTCAATAATCCTAGCATTCTCTCTTCGATAGATGTCCCGTGGGAATGATTTTTGCAGAGAGAAATAGCGCCTACTTCTACTCCAAATGTTTCTCCTGCAAGTGTTTCAGAATTTTGAAACCCTCTTGAGAGCTTACTCCAGCAATGAAAAACCCTCGAAAGTCTCGCAGGAGATGTATTGGTTCAAAAATATCTCGATGAATATCATACTGTTCTGGAAGGCATGATAGCGTCTGAATGTGTTCAGAAGAATGGGGATATCCCAAAAGATATAGTTGGCTGATCGGATGTCCATAAATGAGAACAGTATGCAGGTATCAATATGAATTCTGCAAAAGCCGCTAATAACCCAGAAAAACTCCAACATGCACAAGAAATAGCATCTTGCTATGCCCGTGGAGATCAGAAAAAACTCCGAGAACTCGTCAAAACATATTATCTTCTCTACTATTTTCCATCTGTTTCGAGTCGTACACCTGCTGTTTCTGCGTTTCTCTTTGATACCTCTATGAATCGTGGAGCAAATGCTCTGCAGCCTATCTGCAAGATGGTTATCAATGCCATGACAGGCAGAAAATATGATTTCTCGAAAAAGAGCGAAAAGGCTCTAGATAAAGAATGAAAAACGTTTGAACGTCATACATGGGATACAGAATGGCTCCCAGAACATCAAAAATCATGGGATATTCTCTGTCTCAAAAATCCAGGAGAAGTATTGCAGCATCTCAGAGAAGCCCGACAGGTCTACGAGGATGGCACATATGGGCCTCGGCCGAGTCTCCGGTCTGGTCTCGAAAAAAGATGGGATAATGCTCAAAAATATGCTGACGAGATGCTTCTTCCTGCTACATATCGCAGTATATCATATCATGATAGTGTTGCCCTGATAGAAAAATCTCTGACAGGAGATGTGCAGCTTCACGATAGTATAGGTAAGCCTATCATATATCGCGTGCAGAGAATCCAGAATCCTACAAAAAAAGAACAAATAAAAGCAGAAGAAATCTATAAACACACACTGGCGCAGCCGCGTCCTCAGAAAGAAATGCTTCTCTTTCATGGCACTGCTTCTGGTATTCTTGGCGTGGCTGATGAGCGTACGCGTGATCTCGGTTGATTCAATGCCATCTATAATAGTTCTGCTGCTGCATATGTTATTACAGGCAAGGGTTTGATATTTGAATTTTTCGATCCAATAAAATGATATGGTGCTGCTAATGCTACACGTATCGCCGAGAGTACGGGTATACCAAAGGAAGATTTCAATTTCAATGACGCATGTATCGCCGTTGAAGAATGTCTCCGTGCTTATCAAGGCGGTCCTTTTGAAAATACAGAACAAGCGAAATATGGGGTAGAACCACCGACAGATATCCAGAAAAAATCATCCCTTGCTCTGGCCAACTATCTCAAGCAAAAACTCTGAATCAAACATGTGGGGACATCTGCCGATCCAGTCCGTGACCACACAAAATGTTATGATGAAAAAGGTCGTGTATTACTGGGGCCCAGGTATCTCGTTCCAAAAGCTCACAGTGATGATTTTTCTCCAGAAGATAGAGAAAAAATGGGGATTATGTCAGCAGAAGAAATGGCAAAGATATTTTCTGCTCAATGAAAACTCTCTCAAATTTTTGGATTTGATATCGATAAAAAATCTGAAGTAGCAGTTCGATAAATTTGCGAATCATTTTTTTCTTCTAGAATACTTTCATAACACTTTTTTATGAAAAAAATTCTCTCTTTTTGGTGACTTTTTGCAGTTCTTTTCTTCTCTCTTGTCGCTATTTCATATCAGTTGTGAGTGAATGAAAATACTGTCATCATCATGCTTCTATCTCTCTATTTTGTTTTTCAGGCTTTCTCACTCAGACAAGCCTATAAACATGGTCGAGATTGGATACTGGCGAGTATATTTTTACAGGCGATTATGGCGATGTGTTCGCCGCTCTATTTTTCAAATTTTGGAGATCCAGCGTATGAGTATATCACAGGAACTTGGTTTGATAATTCAGATGCCCTCTTTCCGTGTCAGCTCTGCTGGTGGGCTCGTATCATGATGTTTCCGATAGTCCCACTTTCACTCATTGCTCTCTATACAAAAAGTCGTCCGATTCTTGCCTATATCTATGCTATCAGTATTCCTGGTATATTACTCGAAGCATTTCACTACATTCTCCAAAAACCAGGCATTGTCGGGCAGGTAAGTATAGAGAACCCATTCGGTTGCACAGCTGCAAATCCATGTGCGGCTATCGATGTTGATTATTTTGGTATCATGACTATCCCATTTCTCTGCATGATGGCGTTTCTCGTAATCCATATATTTGCTACTCTCGGACTCTTTTCAAAAAAGATTGAGAAAGCTACAAAATAACTATACTTGGGTCAACGCCCAGGTGGTGAAATGGCAGACACAACGGCCTTAGAAGCCGTCGCCGCAAGGCATGGAGGTTCAAGTCCTCTCCTGGGCACCA
>CAZVRL010000024.1:0-15848 GCA_964630285.1 uncultured Candidatus Peribacteria bacterium
CGTATTCTTTATGCTCCAGAAATCAGGTATCCTCAATTTCGGTATCGGTGGACAGATAACCCCTGTAACCAGTTTTTTGATAGGCTTCATCGCATCAGTATCGAGCTGTCTTGCAGTTGTAGGTGGCCTCGTACTTTCTCTCTCAGCGAAGATATCTCAGGACTCTGTCAGTGATAGGAAAAATATAGTACTGTTCCATGCTGCCAGGATATTGAGTTTTTGACTCCTCGGATGACTGCTTGGTGCCCTCTGACATATAATCGAGATAAATCAATTTTTTACGAGTTTACTCGGTATTTTTGCGGCTTTTGTGATGATACTTCTCGGTGCTGATCTCATTGGGATTTTGAACCACAGTAAGATAACACTCCCCACGAACATCTTTCAGATATTCAAAAAAATAGAACACAAAACTTTTACACCCATCATTATCTGATTTGGTACTTTTTTCCTCCCCTGCGGCTTTACACAATCTATGCAAATAGCTGCACTTTCGAGTGGCTCCTTTTTTATTGGAGGACTTATCATGCTATCATTTGCTGTCGGTACCTTCCCAGTTCTAGCACTCCTCTCATTTGGTGCAGAAGGCTTCTCGAAGTCGACCTATGCTCCACTTTTTTTCAAGTCAGCAGGTGTTGTTGTTTTGTGACTTGGTATTTTCGCGCTCCTTGCATGATTGGCAGGACTCGGTATTATATCTCCACTTATTAACCTCTAGTATGAAAAAAAATATTCCATGGATTTTGGTTGGAATTCTCGCTCTCGTGAGTGTTTTTATTATGATGCCAAAAAATGAAGGTTGAGTCGAAACATCAGTTGATAATGTAGTTGTACGTGACGGTGTCCAATATATAACTATCAATGCTCGTGGTGGTTATCGTCCACGGACATCTACTATAAAATCAGACATGCCGACAAAGCTCATCGTAAAAACGAGTAATACCTACGACTGTTCTTCTTCTTTGGTTGTTCGCTCTGCAAACTACCGTGGGATGCTTCCTGCTAGTGGTGAGACAGAGATAGACCTCGGTACCCCAAAAATAGGTGAAAAAATTCAGGGAACCTGTAGTATGGGTATGTACAATTTTGCTATAAATGTTAATTAATTTTTTATGATTCAATCAAATCCTGCACTGCAGAAAAAACTCCTTCTCGCCATCAAAAAGGCTCAAGGAACGCTCACAAAAGTAAACCAGATGATAGAAGACGATTGTTATTGTGGTGACATCAGTCAGCAGATAAATGCTGCTACCGGACTTCTCCGTGGAGTCAATGTCGACCTGATGAAAAACCATCTCCTCTGCTGTGGCCGAAATGACCTCTCTGCAAAAGATGCTAAAAAAGGTGAAAAATTCGTCGAAGAATTCACTCGCATCTGGGATGTCTCTACTCGTAAATAATTATTTTCTATTTTTCTCTCTATGAAAGAACCACTCTTTCCTCGTCACACCGCAACAATGCTCCAATATATCGGTATCGGCCTTATATCAGGAGCGATTAGTCACGGATTTTTTTCTGGTTTTCGTAGCTTGGTAACGGCAATTATAGGTATTGTTATATTCGTTCTCGGACTTGCCTATGAGCGCAATCTCTCAGGTTCAAAAGTCGATATGGGTCGCGTACTCCTGATTGGTGTTATTTTCTCAATCAGTACAGCGATGGTGGCTGGAGGCTTTCAGCACTTCCTCGATTCTCCGTGGAGAAGTGCGTGGATTATTCCAGTGGGATATTTTATTTCTCTCCTCGTCTTCCGTGAAAAAGAAGGTATCAAAAATTCTTTCTCTGATACTTTTGGACGAGCAGTTCTCGTCACTGGCATACTCTTTATCATCTGCTACCCGCTCGCTCAGATTATACCTGCACAATTCGATAATCATCATGATGAAAATTCTCCTCACGAAATGATGGAACAAAAATATGACCAAGATAGCGCTCTCCGTGAACACTGTCGTGAAATGCCAGAAATGCAGGGGTGTGAAAAATTTAATAACGAAGCTCCAGCTATGGGTGGGATGAACCACTCGATGATGGATCATGGCTCAATGGTGACTTCAGAAGAAGGATTTGTCGTCAATATGATTCCTCATCACCAAGAAGCCGTCGATACAGCTCGACTCGTCGTCGCAAAAGGGGAGAGTGCAGAGCTCAAAAAACTCGCTCAAGCTATCATCACTGCTCAAGAAAAAGAAATCATGATGATGCAAAAATGGTCAAAAGACTGGAAGTACTCGACTGTGACTCCGACCTATCAGAATATGATGGGTGACGGCACAAAACTCTCAGGGAAAGCGCTCGATACTTGGTTTCTCCAGGGTATGATAATGCACCACATGGGGGCCGTACAGATGGCACAATCTGTCCTCCGACTCGATGCACGCAAAGAAGTCTCTGACTTTGCTCAGGAGGTTATACGCGTCCAGAGTAGTGAGATTTCTCAGATGAAGCTCATGCTCGGAGATGCTATGATGATGCACCGCGATATGCACTAATTTGCTGACTATAGGAAATCCCCGCGAAAGTGGGGATTTTTTTGAGCATGATTTGATTTATAGTGTTTTTTATATATAAATTACCGATGAAAAAGTTATCAAGCTTGCCAGATTCACCACTTGATGCACTTCTCGACATACAAAATGCGCACGATACTGATGAAACCATTGTGGCAACTGTATGAAGAGTAGAGGATGCTCTCGGAGAGCACAAATGATATGGGAAACTCCCATATGTCTTTTCTCGAAATAAGAAAGACGATACCCCAGACAATGACCATTACCTCAATGGCGGTATGACGACGAGACTCCTCGATAAGCCAAGCGTCACGTCTGAATTGATCGAGAGGACAATGCTGCACGTGCAGGAAAAGCTGAGAGATGTCCTCTCTGAGTATGCATGAATCAAGAGATGAAGGGCTTTTCTGTCACACAGTGTCAACGCTCAGAAACATAATCAAAAGGCGACGCTTCTTTCTTATCTCATGCGAGCATTTTGCCCCGATGATACAGCCGCTATCTTCCTCGAACGAGATATAAAATTCACCGACGAAGACGCTGTAGATATCATCCGTGCGCTACCGCTCGACCCAGAGAAGCTGAGTGATGAAGTGCTCGAGAAAATCGGTCTCACACCAGAGGGCTACGAGACCTATACACTGCAGGCACGCCTCAGATACAAACTCTGGATACGAGAAAAGTTTTTTGCGATGATGTCTCAGGCGGATATATTTTCTGCAGAATTGGATCACAACGAAAAAAAGTCTACTGCGCGTATACTAGCTTTTGATGATGCACGTAGTCACCGCAGAATAGGTTCGTTTGTAAATACATCAGACCTCCATATCCATGTCACAGGTGAGCATAAAGAGAGAAAACATAGAAAAAAAATCATGCATACAAGTTTCCGAGTTTTTGATGATTTTCATGCATTTGTCAGGTCTCAAAAGCATGCAATGAGAGGATTGCTCACAAAAGGAGCTGATATAGGTGTCCTCCATGATTTGTTTATGAATCACTCCGAGTTGGACCCAGAGGATAAAAAAGAACTCATGACCGATTCGCTCGTATATTTCGGCAAAAAATGAGGATTTCATAACAAGAGACTCGCAGAATTTATCGCTCAAATACCAGAAGTACCACAGATGGTCTGAAATGTTGTGAAGGCACTCTATGATCTCGACCGAGACCTCACTGGTAAATACTTTGAAATCAGGAAGGTTACACAACTACTCTTGGCCATGTATAGGGAGAAATATAAAAACTGAAAAAAATAAAATCCTCCTCCTCACAACCAGCCATGCATGCATGGGGTAAGACAGTGAAGTTTTTGGAGGAGACTTTGAAGAAGTAGCGTCTTAAAGGTTGTTTTCCCAATCTACACCAAGGTTACTAAAAGCATATAGCAAAGAAAGGGCTGCCATGATTCATAATAGTGCATTTAATTCATTATATTGCTTCCTGTGAACTGTATGAGCAGAGCTGTGTCTGTTAAAATTTGTACCAATAATGTTTTTATCTACAAAATCACCATTTTCGTAAAAATTCGCTTCACCCTCAAATATTTTTTCTATAAGAAAAATAATTGGGTATGCTATTAAAATTTTTATTAGGTATTCGTCTTGATTTTCTGGTATTCTTTTCGATATTTTTTTTATCTTTCCCTTTTTATTTCTGTCATTAATGAAATGAGTTGCCAGTGCCTCTATTACAACTGCCATGGCGCTTTGACTTATACGATATTTTTGTGATTCAAATGCTTCTATTCATTCATTTAAATGTTCAATTATATCTGCATAAAAATCATTAGATTTTCATATTTTTGAAATCAAAATTTTACAATCTTCCAAAATTTCTTTCTTATTTTTAATCAGTACTTGATATTTTCTTGATTCATTTTTTTCGTTTATTATTTCTTCTATAATTGTTTTTCGAGGTAACCCTATGATAGGTATCCCACTTTTTGATAATTCTATTGCTTCCTTTAAGAAATCTTTTTTCTCCCAGTTTCCAGGATATATATCCATATCTCCAAAACTTTTTCCAAAACTTTCAATTGTTTTAAAAAGTTCTGAAGAAATATTTATTTTTGGTATCTGTATACTTTTATGAATATCTTCAATTATTTTTTGAGATTCAGCAATTTTCTCAAAAGGTTTTATTAGACTGTCTGTTATCATTTTACGAGCATTTTCCATACTTCGTAATGGCTCGAGTATTTGTTTTAAAATTATCTCTTGTTCTTCAAATATTTTATTTATTAAGGTAAGACTATCCTGATGAATGATATTCTTTTTTTTCATCTTTTTGTTTACTTCCAAACCTTCGGTCTCTGTGCATTGATTTTCTCCTGCATAGCTTGTTCGAAGACATGACCAACCATGAGAACTTTTTCTTCTCCGAGTTTTGGCCCCATTATCTGGAGACCGACAGGAAGTGAGAGGGAAGCGTCGTCGGCAGGTGCAGCGTAGCCTGCTGGGACAGAGAGTCCAGGGATACCAGCGAGAGCTCCAGGGACGGTGAAGATATCTGCCATGTAGTTGGCGAGAGGGTCGTTGTCCATCTTACCGATTTTCCATGCGACCATAGGGGAGACAGGGGTCGCGATGACATCGACTTTTTGAAATGTTTCAGCGAATTCACGACGGACGAGTTCTCGGACGAGAGACGCGCGGTGGTAGTAGGCATCGTAGAAACCAGATGAGAGCGCAAAGGCTCCTATCATGATACGGCGTTTTGCTTCTGCTCCGAAACCTTCTGAGCGAGTATGACTGATCCAGTCTGCGTAGTCTCGGAATTCTTCACCCGTGATGTGTCCGAATCGTACCCCATCAAATCGTGCGAGGTTGGATGATACTTCACTCGGGACGATGACGTAGTAGGCAGCGAGAGCATAGTCAGTTGAGGGGAGAGAGACTTCGATAAGTTCTGCTCCGAGGTCTGTGAGAGTTTTTTTGGCTTGTTCGATGACTTCACGTGTTCCATCTTCGATACCTTCTCCGAAGTATTCTTTTGGGAGACCGATTTTGACACCTTTTAAATCTTTCCTATTCCAAATATCTGGAGAGACTTCGATTCTTCCATCGAGACTCGTTGCATCGAGCGGATCGTGACCCTGCATAGCATCCCAGACGAGGTGAGCATCTCGGACGGTGCGTGAGAGGACTCCCATCGTATCGAGTGATGATGCCATAGGGATAACACCATAACGAGAGACGCTTCCGTAGGTTCCTTTAAATCCTACAACACCCGTGAGTGAGGCAGGCTGACGGATACTTCCTCCTGTATCAGTAGCGATAGAGGCAGGAGCCATACCAGAGGCGACAGCCACAGAGGAGCCTGAGCTACTTCCACCAGGGACACGAGTGGTATCCCAGGGATTTCGAGAGATACGAAGCGCTGAGTTTTCACCCGTCGCACCCATTGCAAATTCATCGTGGTTGACCTTTCCGAGACTGATTATGCCCGCGGCCTTGAGACGCTTCGTAGCCGTAGATTCGTAGGGAGCGATATAGTTCTCGAGCATTTTGCTTGAGGCCGTCGTCGGAACACCAGTTTCGCTATAGACGTCTTTGATAGCTATTGGGAGACCTGCGAGAGGGCCGTCAGTTGCTTCGGGCTTAGCTGGAGTTCTGAAATTATACGCCTGGAGTTCTGGATCGAGCTCTGTCGTGATATGGTCGAAGTGTTCCCAGACTTGTGCTTGGGTGACTACACCTGATTTGATAGCTTCGAGGATTTCGACGAGGGAGGCGGTACTGAGGTTCATAGAGAGACAAGATACGAATTGATGCCCTGAGTATAGGCAAAAATAGAAAATGTAAAAAGCCTCTCGCACAAAGGTTTTTGTATATTTATTGACAAATAAAATAATAAAGTAAAATAATTATATGAAAACACCAATATTATCACTTATAGCGGCAGCAGGACTCTCAGGCTGTGTGGCTCCAGGAGGTACTCATATAGATCGCCAGCTAAATATTATAGGTTATCCAGTACATCACACTGTTGGGTTACTCCCACTGGAGATGACACCAGAGCAGGTAGTGGACTACGAACGTCTCAAAATGCAGGAGGCAGAGAGAAATAGACGACTTCTGGATGGTCGAGTCAATAATGTACGTGGTTGGTAAGAAAAACAAAATAAAGAACCGCCCTCTTCGGGCGGTTTTTTGTAATGTCTAAAACAGGGAAATAAGAGCATGCTTATGATATTTTCTTGCATACAAATATGACTCATGATAGATAAAACAATCATATATTTATAGAAAAAACTATTGCAAATTTATAGATAAAAATATACTAAATTTATAACAGTTATTTATTTACCTGATAAGCAAATAAACCATTATGGATTTTGATAAAATTGTTCAGAAAATGCGGAAAAAATGACAAAAACTGTGGTCACTTGCTGATATAGAAGAGTATAGAGAGGTGGGTGAGGGGAGTGTCAAAAAAGGTGGAGTATACAAGCTCATCCATCGTCTCGTTTCGACGGGAATTTTGATCTCGATTCGCAAGGGTATGTATCTCTGGAATATGGGTGAAAAATTAGACCCAGAGGATTTCTATTGGCCGATTCTGAAAAAAGTAATAGCCGAAAACTATCTCGGGCAGGGGATTATCATCTGAGAAAAAGCTCTCGCGTTCGGACTCCGTGATTATTCTCTCCCTGAGATCATATCGGTAGCAGTTCCAAAAGATGGCGCGAAGCTCGCTCTCCTCGGAGACTATCGTCTGGTGACACAGGCAGTACGAACAGGGAAGAAGTCGCTCTATCCCCTTATCAAAAAACACGCAACACGTATCACGGTAGAGGATATTCAGCTCATGGTCACAGCACCAGAGCATGCTCTCCTAGAGGCCCTCACGACTCGCCCAGGGATAGATATCAATGATACAGCCCTGATCGAGCGCTGGCTCAAGAAAAATGCGTCCAGCCTCCGAGAAGAGGTATTTGCTGAGTTTATACCTCATAGATACATATCAGCGACCAATCGTCTCAAATATCTCGCTGCTGATATCGAGATAAAGCCCCTCTACGAGATGATGGTTCGTCTCATCGATAATCAGGGAAAGGGGTGCCATCTCAGTCGTGATTTCCTTCTCGGAAAGAAATACCCTCGCTCAAGACTCAAAAAATAAGAGACAAAAATATATATTGCATATAATCTCATTATGGAAATCGAAACAAAAATATTTGATATCAAGCAAGTCCGAAAAGTACTTCGGAAAAAGGAGATAGAGCCCAAGAGAGTGTGTGATGTTATGGATTTTATCTTTGATATCAGTCATTTCTCACCAAAAAACTGGCGCTATACGCTGCCTGTGGGTAAAAAATCATGATTACTTGGTCTCGGTGTGATCTCCGTAGAAGTCCCAGATACGGATGTGCTGATGCAGATACGTGATTTCTGTGAGCGATGGGTAGGGAAGGGATCAAAGATTCGTCTTCGTACCGTCGATAGTGTCCCCTATATCACCATAAAAGGTCCAAAACAAACTAAAAAAGGAATCAAATCTCGTGAAGAGATAGAAACGCGTATCGGTTCACTCTCTACCATGATGCAGATACTCCTCGACTCTGGCGCTGTCCTCGAGAAGAGTATAGCCCGTATCCGTGAGATTTACGACATCCCTAAATATAAACAGGTAGAGCTCGTCATAGATACTTTTTCATCAGCACATGACACGCTCGAATATGCGGAGATAGAGTGTTCCTCTGAAGAAGAGCTTCACACAGTCCTCAAAAAAGTATTTGAAATCAATCCAGACAGTATATCTGATGCTGGTGTCACCGAGCTTCACGACAAAAAAATGAAAAAATCAGTTTCTCGTCGACTCGAAGCACTTGAAGAACTCGTTGGCGATTAGATACAAAAAAACTACCGGAGATATGCCTGAATGGCATATCGAGTGGTAATAAGTTGGGTTTGAGATACAAAAAAATCACCCGAGATGGATGATTGTAAATGCTTTGAATGGAGCGGACGGGAGGACTGACTTATGTCAGTACGAGTCACTCGAACTTGTTCGATGTCCCACATCTAGAAAACAAAAAACTACCTTTCGGTAGTTTTAAACTTTATCTTGGAGCGGACGATGGGACTCGAACCCACAACAACCTGCTTGGAAGGCAGGAGCTCTAGCCAATTGAGCTACGTCCGCATAACAAAGTAGGGGCATTGTAACGAGAGAGCGGATTGTGTCAAAAAATTTTCGCAAATGCGCATTTTTTCATATACTCCAGTTCTATGGGACAAAAATGAATCACATTGGAAAATATCCTCGTTGAGAAGCTCATTCTCTGAGGTATAGGACTTGGTCGCGATACGACCGGGAAGAAAGTACTTATTTCATGAGGCGCAATACCAGAGAGCATCGTCGATGTACGTGTGCTCAAAAATAGATCAAATCGTATAGAAGGACAGATTCTTCGCGTGGTAAAAAGATCACCACTTGAGGCACATCTTCCTGCAAAATTTCAGGTATACGGAGGTTGCCGATGGCTCCCTATCCCACACGAGAAACAGCTCGAAATGAAAGAACAGCAAATCCGTGAAGTATTTGTCCATACCCCAGAGATGGTAACAAATGCGACCTGGCATCCTATCGTAGCCTCTCCTGAAGTGTATGGGTACAGAAATAAGCTCGAATTTAGCTGGTGAAAATATATCTCTGCTCGAGAAGGAATCGATGATAAATACCGATTCGGCTTTCATGAATCAGGGCAATTTGACCGAATAGTAGATTGTACGTACTGTGTCCTCGGAGATGATGCAGTGAACGATATATTTCGTGCATTTGATGCATTTGCTCGTGAAAATAGACTCCCAACGTATGACGTGAAGACGAATATCGGTTTTTGGAGACATCTGGTTATCCGTCGAAGTAAGAAAACAGGGGAAACTATGGTGATAGTATCGGTGAATACCCTCTACCTCGGTGAGGCACAGCGCGAAGAATTCAAAAAAATACTTCGTTCTTTTATATCATGAATGAAAGTAGTGACTTCAGCGTACCTCCTCCATAACACAGGAAATGCGGATATAGTACAAGGAAAATTTGAGCATATATCTGGTACACCCGTCATTACAGAAAAACTCTTTGATCTCGAATTCGAAATCAGTCCAAAAAGCTTTTTCCAAACAAATACACTCGGAGCAGAAGAGCTCTATCGTGTCACGGGTGAGATGATTCGGACAAAAAATCCTGTTGTATTTGATCTCTATGCTGGTACAGGGACGATTGGTATGGTCCTCGCGAGTCGCGCAAAAGAAGTCTATTCAGTAGAGATAGTTCCAGAAGCAAGTGAAGACAATATCCGAAATCTCGCAAAAAATAACATCAAAAATGTCACCGTCATAAATGCACCAGTAGAAAAACTCCTCGAAGAATGGAAAAAAGAAGGGAAGACTCCGGATGTCATCGTCATCGATCCACCCCGTGCTGGCATGCATCCAGATGCCCCTGGTATCCTCCGAGACTTCAATCCAAAGGAAATCATCTACGTGAGCTGTAATCCTGCCACATTAGCGCGAGATATACCGCTCATTGCTCCAAATGGAGAATATCTCGTGACTGATATCACTCCCGTTGATATGTTTCCGCATACACATCATATTGAAGCAGTGGTGAGGATGGAGAGGGTATAAATTGGACAAAGTGCGTCCTGGTCTATAATGGAGATGTTTATTTTTATTCTCTTATTATGGAACTCTTTGTGATTGCAGGCTCTCTGCTACCCTTTATCATCATCGTCTGTGTGGTGTTATGACCACTGGCTATCCGTATTATCGATCAATACGAAAAAGGAGTTATCTTTACACTCGGTAAATATTCTCGTACGGCTGAACCTGGTCTCCGTTTTATTGTCCCATTTATCCAAACGTGTACCAAAGTAGATATGCGTGAACGTGCGGTGGATGTTCCATCTCAAGAGGCTATGAGCAAGGATAATGTCTCACTCACTATCAATGCCGTTCTCTATTATGCGATTGATGATGCGATGAAATCAGTCGTCAATGTTCGTGCTCTCGAGTACGCTATTATGCAGTTCGCTATGACGACCATGCGAAATATCGTTGGTCAGTTTGAGCTCGATGAGCTCCTCGCAAACAAGGAGGAAGCAAGCAAGAAAATCAAAACGATTGTGGACGAAAAATCTGAAGCATGGGGAGTCAATATCCATTCAGTAGAACTGAAAGACCTCAATCTCCCAGAGTCACTCAAACGCACTATGAGTAAACAAGCTGAAGCAGAACGTGAAAAGCGTGCAAAAATCATCGATGCAGAAGGTGAACTCCTCGCATCTGAGAAACTCGCACAGGCTGCTGCCATGCTCGGGTCTACACCAGGCGCTCTTCACCTCCGTACTCTTCAATCTATCAATGATATCTCATCTGATCAATCAAATACAACAGTATGGATGGTTCCAGTTGAGACACTTCGAGCAATAGATGGTCTCAATAATCTCCTCCCAAAGATTGCTGAGAAAATGAGTAAATAAGATTCGCACATAAAAAAACTCCCCAGTAATTGGGGAGTTTTTTATGATTATTATTATGACTTGAGATCACCGATGTAATATTTCTCTTTCATTGTTTTTGCGCTTTCTGGATGACCAGCAAACATCTGTGTAGCGTCTTTCCCACATCCTTTGAGGATAGCTTTCCCGCCTGGATGAGAAGGGATAAATTCTGTTACTTCGTAGACTTTTCCTTCGAGAATGAGCCAACAATCATCAGCAGTGCTATGTTCTGCTACTTCAGTTGCAGTAAAACCAGTTTTAGCAATAGTTCCGATTGGTTCTTCGTCATCAGCGATTTCTATATTTGTTGCTTCTGTTGTTTTTGCTTCTATTTCTTTACCACTTGTTGATGGAGCAGGAAGGATAGGAGAATTTTGTTCTACTTTATCTTCTGTTGGGACTTCTGAAATATCTGTTTTTTGTCCACAGGCAGTGAGAAGGAGGACAGACAGTGAGAGAATTAAAAATGATTTCATAGAGAGGAACAAAAGAGATAAGTATTGCCATTGTATTTCATGAGAGTTTTTTGCAAGTTTTTGTCCACAAAAAAACTGCTCCTTTCGGAGCAGTTTTGGATGAATGTTCGAGAATTACCAGCGATTTCCACCACCACCGTTACCACCACCGTTGTAGCCACCTTCACGGCGTCCACCACCACCACCTGCAGGACGCTCTTCTTTTGGACGAGCTTCGTTTACAGTGATAACACGTGGTCCACGGTCATCAGAAATCTCAGTTACACCATTGTGTGCTGCGATAGCTGCATTTGCTTCTTCGTCTGTAGACATTTCTACGAGAGCGAAACCACGAGGTCGTCGTGTCTCTCTATCGAGAGGAATAAATACATCAACTACTTCACCATTCTGAGAAAAAATTTCTCGGAGCTGGTCTGCTGTCACACGGTACGGAAGATTTCCGACAAAAAGGCGTTTGCCCATAACTGAAAAAAGAAAAAAATAAGTATCGACCCTGTACGCCTCTTCGCGGAAAAACCACTACTGACCACGTAACACTGACGATGGGCACAGTATAGTATACAATTTGTGAAAGTAAAGAAAAAACGTATGTTTATCGTTTTCCCTCGGTGGTTTGAGCATTTTTCCACAATGATACGATCTGCTGAATAACTCTGACAGTTCCTCAGAGATACCGTTTATCTTCTGTGAGCTCTACCTCTATCATCTCGAGGAGAACGTGAGCTATATAGGTTTTCTCGAAGTTTTCATACATAGAGAGGGCTGTATCCATTGTTCTACGAGTGAGATCAAATTCTTGTTCGATTTTGTTTTTCTCTGTTCCGAGTACCTTACCCCATTCGGAGACACTGAAGATGGATTTACCAGCTCAGAGTATGCCGATATTTTTTTCTGCATTTTGCTGGTAGTAATAGAGGTACATGTTATAGCCACATTGTTCGTAGGTCATTGAATCAAGGAGATCCTTGTAGCTGTATATCTTATCTCCATCACGAGGGGGGACACACTTTTGTTCCTCTATCTGCCCTTCGATAACGCTATTTGCTTTTTCGAGGATAGCCTTTGCACGATCGGAAATATCGTAGTCATCAATTATCTTTTTATGAAGTGCGTATTTGGACTTGAGCACAGCACAGTTCATGATGTTGTTTTGAGTATTTTCGTATATCTTTCTGATATCTTCGAGACTGAGAGCTCCTTTTTTGGAGATATCAGGATATTTACCCATGTTGTGTTCGACGATGAGCTGTTTGCTGGTATCAAAATTCCAATAGTCTCCACCATATCTCTGGCCGAGACAGAGGTTTTTGACATTACACTCATAGGAATATTGTCCCTTACTGTAGCTCTGATAACCTTGTTCACCAGTTGCTTCACATTCACCAAAAGCCACACCAGTGAGGGTGAGGAGAGTGAGGGATGTGAATAGAATTTTCTTCATAAGGAGTATTATGGTGCACCGATACGGAAGAGTATTTCACGATTGACGAATTCTTTTTCACGACCGTATTTGAGACGAGAGAGCTCCATGTAAGCACGCATGAGTTTCGGGTCACCTTTTTCGAGGTAGATATTTTCTGGTACAAGACTAAATGCTCGAGATACCTGACCATCTATCATGAGACGCATAACTCCTTTATGTTTATCCATATTTACGAGATCTCCAGCAGAAAAGTTTGGTGCAAATTCTTTTTCAAGCTTTTCTGCATCTTCTGCGCCGACTTTGTAGCTCATCATAGAACCCACGTTACCGAAGATAGCATTTTTGAGATTGACTGAGCTTTTTGTGAGAGCATCGGATTGTTCTAGTTGAGAGAGATATTGGTGGCCTACATTGAGCGAGAGTCGGTATTTACGAGCTTCTGAGAGGATTGATTCGATAGAGTCAGTGACGAAATTCTGGAATTCATCAATGTAGAAGTAAAAGTCTTTTCGGAGTTCTTTGTCTATCTTTTGTCGAGCCATCGCTGCTCCCTGGATTTTGGTGACGAAAATCATACCCAGGAGTTTTGAGTTCAGATCTCAGAGGATACCTTTTGAGAGATTGATGAGGAGGATTTTCCCAGTATTCATGACATCATCAACCTGAAATGAGCTCTTGGTCTGGCCGATAATATTTCGCAGAAGCTCATTGGTGATAAACCCAGAGAATTTTGCTTGGAAGTAGGGGATCATCTCTTTCTTTTCACGGTCGCCCATGGCTGCATAGGTATAGTCCCACCATGATTTTACGATTTTGTTCTGGAGGGTACGACGACGCTCCATTTGGAAATTTTCATCAGTAAAGAGACGAACGATATCTGTGAGTGCACCGCCGGCAGGATATTCCATGAGGGTATGAACACCATTCAAGAAGTAATCCTGGATTCGAGGGCCAAACACTTCATTACCGAAGAGTTTTATCATCATCTTCGTCGCATCTTGAGCGACGAATTCTCGTTCTTCGGAGTCACGTGCTTCGAGGAGATTGAGGCCCATTGGTCGAGCCGTATCACTCGGATTGAAATAGATAACATCATCTGCACGACTTCGTGGTATATGTGCGAGCATATCAGCTGCGAAATCTCCATGAGGATCCATCACAGCCATTCCGTGTCATAGTTTTGCATCTTGACGAGCCATTCCCATCATAATAGTCGTCTTACCTGTACCCGTCTGACCGATGACATAAAAGTGTCGCATGCGGTCCTCTGATTGCATATAGACAGGAACTTTTTTCCCACGGTACACATTGTGACCGAGGAGGATTCCATCTTTTGGGAGATTGTCAGGAGCTTTGACGATTTTAAATTTTTGCCATTTTATTTCTGGTGTGAGATTGTATTTTGAGTGAGGAAAGTGAAATATTGACGCGATTTCTTCGACATTCAAAATCATTGATTTCCATTTTTTTACACCAGGACGAGAAAATGTACGGTAGAGTATATTTCGTACTGTACGAGCACTTGCGTGTTCGTGTGTATCATGGAAATGATTGGTATCGGGACTGCGGAATTGTTCAAAAGAAGAGATAATATTCTTCATCTGAATCTCACAGGCATGATGGTCACGAGCGACGGTCATGATTCTGATGACACTATCGTACCCAATCTTTTTACTCTTTTCATCGATGAGTTTCACTTCTTCTGATTCGAGAGCACTTGGCCCTTCTTTTTCTTCATTTTTGTGTTCGTCTTTTGTGTCAGTCTTCCAGAAATTGATAAAGCCTTTTATGAGACTGAGAGGACTCATGCCGCCACCATGGTGTCCATGTTTCTGCATATGACTCGCATGTTTACTCGCATGTTTCTGCCAATGATTATCAGTTGGTCGGAGCATGATCTGAATCATGCACGATTCATCCTCATCGAGTTTTGAGAGAGCATTGGTGATATTATTGATCGGATCTGATTCGAGCTTCTGGTGTGTCTTTATCGGGAAAATATAATCATGCCCGAGCGTGAGACATTCAGTAGCATAGTGGAGATTATCACCTTCAAAGAGATTTATTTCCTCGACTTCTTCTATCACTGCATCGGAAAAGAAACTGGTGATTTGTTTTTCGATAAGTCCCTGATATTTGCGAGGGACGACCATGTGAAAATATATCTGATTCTTGTATGCGATATATTCGAGAGACATCGTGTGTTGTCCGCGGAGTTTGTTGAAAAATTTACCAGAATAGAGTGAATTCATGGCTACGAGGAGCTGCTCCATGAGACCTATATATTCTTTGAAATCTTTTGAATTATCCTGTTTTGCATCAGCATCAGAATCCTTTCGAGGGATGAGAATCTGGAGATGTACTTTTTCGAGACTACGTTTTTGGTCGACGCTTTTTTTGAACAAGA
The DNA here is from genome assembly GCA_964630285.1 of uncultured Candidatus Peribacteria bacterium. Classification (GTDB taxonomy): domain Bacteria; phylum Patescibacteriota; class Gracilibacteria; order BD1-5; family JAGOOR01; genus JAGOOR01. The sequence goes on from CAZVRL010000024.1 coordinate 15,326, forward strand.
AAACTACCACCATCCCAACACTGGGAAAGACGATAAGGATAAAGAGGAGAAAAATCAGTTCGGGAGACATGTTCGTGATAGTATAATAATACTCTCTTTTTTGCCGAAACGAAACATCTAGACAATGAAAACTATACTATAAGACTAGACTTCTCTGAAAAATAATGAAAAAATCTCATAAAATCAGTATTTTGTCTCTTTTTTCTTTTATCTTTTCTCTATAATGCCAACTGTGTCCTTGTAGTTTAATGGAAGAACGGCTCACTCCTAACGAGCAAATACAGGTCTACTCTAAATGCCATTTAAGGCATTTCTCCCCTGTCGGTGCCATTGTCAGTACATCTATCCCTATAGTTTAATGGAAGAACAGCTCACTCCTAACGAGCAAATACAGGTCCGATTCCTGTTGGGGATACCAATATTACCACTGAATTTCCGCTAAACCATGCTCTCTGAGGAGAGCATTTGTTTTACTAAAATGACCACAGCCGAGAAAACCGCGATGAGCCGAGAGGGGAGAGGG
>CAZVRL010000025.1:0-15164 GCA_964630285.1 uncultured Candidatus Peribacteria bacterium
ACATGTTTGACTCTCTCAAAAAAAATGCAGATATCTATGTTTCTCTCGAAGAAACTGATCAGGTGATGACCTGGTGTGATGATTGTGGTAACTACGGAATCCAAAAAGCACTCTTTCAGGCTCTCACGCTTGAAGGTATCGCTCCAAAGGATGCTATCGTTGCTTATGATGTTGGTTGTTCTGGAAATGAATCTGATAAAGTAGGGCTTACGACTATTCACGGTCTCCATGGCCGCGTCTTACCACTGGCGACTGGTATAAAAATAGCTCATCCAGAAATGACTGTGATTGCTCATGCTGGTGATGGTGCGACATTGAGCGAAGGGATTAATCACCTTATTCATACCGTTCGCCATGATAGGAATATTCTCTTTATTCATCATGTGAATGCGACTTTTGGTCTCACCACTGGTCAAGCAAGCTCTGTGACGCTTCCAGGAACGAAAATGAACGCCACACCAAAGGGTGTAGATACTCCGCCTGTCGAATCTCTCCGAGTTCTCTCTGGTTGCGATCCGACATTTATAGCCCGGACACTTTCCTATGATATGGATCATATGACAGAAGTTTTCCAAGAATGACTCCGTCACCCAGGGTTTGCTTATATCGAAGTGCTCCAACTCTGTCCGACGTATAATCGTGTCCAAAATCGTGAATGGTATGAAAAAAATATTGTACACGTGTGAAATGGCTATATGCCAAATCGTGAAAGCTTCCTCAATTGTCTCAAACTCGCGAAGATGCCAGTTGGAGTACTTCTCAATGAACCTCGTGAAAATCCAATCCAGACACGAAAAAATCTCGTGAACGACGTCCGAAAATATGATATCGCTTTTCTCTTGTAAGTTTTTCTTATACTGTTTCTATGAATACTCGTATTACCTGGGATCAATACTTTATGGGGCTTGCTCTTCTCTCAGCGCAGAGAAGCAAAGATGCTCGTACAAAAATCGGTGCCTGTATCGTCGATTCACACAATCGTATCGTCGGTATTGGATATAATGGTTTTCCGCGTGGTTGTCCTGATGATGAATTCCCACATGCGCGAGGTCGCGATGAGCAGGGGAATCTTCTTCGCCTCTACGATTCAAAGCATGCCTATGTCGTCCATGCTGAAGCAAATGCTATTCTCAATTCTATGGGTCGTGATATGCAAGGGGCGACACTCTACTGCGCTATGCCAACCTGCAATGAGTGTGCAAAGCTGATAGTCCAAGTCTGAATCAAACGTGTCGTCTATCTCGCTAGTCCTACGTACGAAGCTCGTGATGAATTTCTCGCTGCCAAGCGTATGTATGCTTCTGCTGGTGTCCTCTGTGAACTCTATAATGGTCCCACTGATATTCTAGAGCTCAACTTCGATGATGCGCATGGTAAGAGTGAAAAGAAAGAAGAAGGTACTTGTTGTTAATAATAATATTTTAAAAGACCCCTTTCAAGGGGTCTTTTTTATTTCTTCTTCAAAATATCAATAAATGTCTCGCTTGGAATGGATACTTTTCCAAATTCCTTCATCTTTTTCTTTCCTTTCTTTTGCTTATCGAGGAGTTTGTTTTTACGAGTGACGTCACCACCGTAGAGATAACCAGTGACATCTTTTCGATACGCAGAGATAGTTTCTCGAGCGATGACTTTCGCACCCACTGCTGCCTGAATCGGGATAGAGAAGAGTTGTTTTGGTATGGCTTCTTTGAGTTTGCCACAGAGTTCTAGGCCCACATGGTAGGCTTTGCTTCGGTGAGCAATAGTCGAGAAAGCAGAGATTCGTTCATTATTCACCAGAATATCTATCTTCACGAGGTCATCACGTTTGTAATTGAGTTGTTCATAGCTCATGCTGGCATATCCAGAAGAGCGAGATTTGAGATCGTCGTAGAAATCGGTGATGATTTCTGCCATAGGGATTTCGTAGGTGAGAATAGAGCGAGTTTCATCGATATAGGTCTGATTTTTGTAGATACCTCGGTGTTCCTGAGCGAGCTTCATCATCTCTCCTACCATATCAGAACGAGTGATGATTTCGAGTTTGACGATTGGTTCTTCCATCCATTCATAGGTTCCTGGTTCTGGGAGATTTTCTGGATTTCTGATCCAGAGGCGAGTATAGGTTCTGTCTCAGAGCTTTTCGAGCTTGAGTGGAGTATTTTTGAAATCATGCGAATGATCTCCGGGCATCATCACTTGGTAGGTCACTTGAGGAGAAGTGAGGATGACATCGATATCAAATTCTCGATCAAGACGTTCTTTGACGATTTCCATATGCAAGAGCCCGAGAAAGCCACAACGAAAGCCATGTCCGAGAGCAGGGGAGACCTCGTGTTCATTTGTGAGGGAACTGTCGCTCATTTTGAGTTTTTCAATATCAGTTTTGAGTTGATTGTAGTCTTCTGTATCGACTGGGTAGACACCAGCGAAGACGTAGGGGACGACTTTTTGGAATCCAGGAATAGGATGTTTGTATTCATCTTTTCCAGCAAAAATAGTATCACCGACGCGAGCTTCCTGGAGTGTCTTAATACCAGTAACAATATAGCCAATTTCTCCAGCTTTGAGAGAGGGGAGTGGGTGATATTCAGGCTTGAAACAGCCGACTTCGAGGATATCGACGACCGTATCTGTACTCATGAGGGTGATTTTATCACCACGTTTGATCTCTCCAGAGAAGAGTTTTATATAGATGACGACGCCACGATAAGAATCGTATTGTGAGTCAAATATGAGTCCGAGCTTGACTGATTCGGGGATTTTCCCTTCTGCATTGTTTTCTATGATTTTTCCTCCTGCTGCGACTGATCGTGGCTCTGGTATACGTTCCACGATAGCATCGAGGACTTTCTCGACATTGGTTCCTACTTTTGCTGAGACCGGGATGATATCAGCTTCGTCACATCCGATAAGAGAGACGATTTCTCGTGTGACGCGAGGGATATCAGCACTTGGGAGATCTATTTTATTCAGAACAGGGATAATCACGAGATTGTGATCTATGGCCATATAGAGATTTGAGAGCGTCTGTGCTTCGATACCCTGTGTTGCGTCGACGACGAGGACAACTCATTCGACTGAAGCGAGACTTCGAGAGACTTCATATTGAAAGTCTACATGACCTGGCGTATCGATGAGGTTGATTTCATGACCTTTCCAAGCCATTCGGACAGGGGTGAGCTTGATAGTGATTCCACGCTCCTGTTCGATTTCCATAGTATCGAGCATCTGGCTGTTTTTCATCTCGCGTTTTTCTTTGGTTCCTGTGAGTTCGAGCATCCTATCTGCAAGGGTAGACTTGCCGTGATCGATATGGGCGATGATTCAGAAATTCCTGATGGACATGCCTGTATCTTAATAAAAACAGAAGAAAAGCAATTTTCTCTGTGATTTTGTTTGATTTCGAAGCGGTTTTGTGGTAACATTGATGTATGAAAAAACTTCTCGTCCTCATGTTCTTACTTTCTGGAGTTGCTTTTGCTGCTCTCGATACTGATTCCGATGGCGTTTCTGATGATGCTGATGTATGTCCTCGAGTGTATGCTCGTTCGACGAGTGGTTGTCCTACTCTGACCGTCTCTTCTGCGCCAATCAGTGTCAATGCTTGTATCAACGCACAAAAGAAAGCAGGAAAAATAGTGGCCACCATTACTCCTATCTGTGATAGTGTGACAAAAGTGTGTCCAAAAGTGAGTGCCATCCTTGGTGCACAATCGTGCGATCCTCTTTTCCCAATTATTTTTGATTCAATGGGTAATGTCCTCGTCCGAGGAAGTGTCTATATTCTTGATTATACCAAATAGTCTCCATGAAACGTTTACTTATATTCATACTTTCTTTTTCCTTTTTCTTCTCTGCTTTTGCTCAGAATATTTTTCCGCAACAAAGTGAACAGTCTTCTACTTCGTCTCTTCAGGAAAATTCCGGATTTATCGCTACTGGGGATAATCTCAAAAGACTCGAAGCGAAGCGTATAGAGCTTCTCTCAACTCTCAAGCTCGAAAAGGAGCGAGTTTTGGAAGAAGTGAAAAGACGGGATGAGATTCAATCGTTACTTACTGAGATAGACGTATTGCTCCGAGAATCATCAAAGCTTACTATTCAAAAAAACACTATTATATATAGCGGTAAAGATGCAGAGCTTTTACCAGGTATAGAGGAGAAAATTCAGGAAAAACAAGAACTCGCGTCTGAAAAAATATTATCTCTCGCAACTCGACTCGATTTTGGCAGCTATACGACTGATACACCGTTTTTGGAACTTCAAAAAGATTTCTCATCTCTTCGTCGACTCACTCAAAATACCCTCCGTTCTCAGGAAAAACTCATCAGTGATGCGGAGAAAAAAAGAGCAGATTTTATCATCCAAAAAAGCCGAGAACTCGACGAGGTAAACCTCGAGATAACTCGATTGGAGCAAATCCGTACTGATCAAATGTCTCAAACACTGGGGCAAATTGGTCTCTACATACTTGTTTTTGTTGTCTTGTATTTTATCCGAATTATTTCTCGTCGACTCCTTATACGTTTTGGTCGTGATTTTTCAAAACCCCATCAAGAAGCACTTCATCTCTCTCATAGATGGATATTTAACATACTTTTTGTTGGAGCGTTTCTCGTTATATTCTCGGCAGAATTTATATCGTTTCTTCCTTTTATCGCTATCGTGGGTACGGCGGTTGGTCTCGCTCTCCGTGATGCTATTTATTCATTTATTGGTTGGTTTGTGGTTGGTTCGAGTTCGGGATATCAGGAGAATGACTTTATTGAATTTGAATCAACTATTGGTCGTGTTTTTCGCATTACGCCCCTTTTAACAACCATCGAAGAATACGGACCGCAGGGATTTACGGGAAAAATAGTTTCATTCCCCAATAAAACCATCTTTGAAAAGAATATAAAAAACTGGTCTCGAGGCTCTGATTTTTCTCTTATGTCTATCGATTTTCTCCTGACACACGAAAGTGACATACAGAGAGCAAAAGAACTCCTCATGGGAATCGTATGATCAGAAGAGCTTTCTCTCTATTACAGTTCACGACGAGAGTTGAGAATTCTCAAGAATACGTACGGATATACTGATGAAGATCTCAAACCTCAGATTCATGTCGTCACAGAGCCGCGAGGGGTCGTCCTCCGTGTTCGTATTTTAGTACACGTAAAAGACCGACTCTCAGAACAATCTCGTATTATGGAATCTTTTTCTACTCTGGTGCAAAAAGAGAAAAATGTAGAGATGAGACAGGTTTAGTTTTTCTTCCAGCGTGCATAGACGCCTGTTGTGAGACTTCGTTCACCTTTGGTTTCTTGTATCCCGAGTTCACCATGTTCCACTATTCACTTCGGTAGTATATCTGTGAGGATATTTGCCAGTGTGGTGGAGAATATGCTCGATGCATAGGTGTTCACGAGAAAGAAGAGCGGTTCAGGTGAGATGATTTTTTTTATACTCTCAAGCAGGAGAGGGAAGGAGATATCAAACTCCCATTTTTCGCCATTGGCACCATGACCAAAGACAGGAGGGTCCATGATAAAGCCGTCATAGGTATTTCCGCGACGCACTTCGCGTTCGACGAATTTCACGACATCATCGAGGATCCAGCGAATAGAATCTGCCGGAAGTGCCGTGAGTTCCATATTTTTTTGTGCCCAACCAATCGTCGGTTTTGAGCCATCAACATGAGTGACTTTGGCACCTTCTTTTGCGCAGGCTATAGAGGCTATACCGGTATATGCAAAGAGATTGAGTACTTTTGGTTCTTTTCTTCCTGATTTCCGTATCACTTCTCGTGTCCAATCCCAGTGCATAGCTTGTTCTGGGAATACCCCAACATGACGATAAGGTGACCAACGACACTGCCATGAGAGATCTCCGTAGGACATCACCCAATCTCGTACATCGGCAGGGGTTTTCATCCATTTGCCTTGTCATCCACCGCTTTTATCAAAGTAGGCATCCCAATCCCAATCTTTTTCTTGACGGGTCCAGAGAGCTTGTGATTCTGGTCGTGCTATGGTGAATGCGCCATAACGTTCGAATTTCATACCATCTCCAGAATCGAGAAGTTCGTAGTCTGGGAAGGATTTGAGGAGGAGATGGGAGGGGATGAGTGTCATAAGTAGAGTATGGTAATTTATTGTTCAGTTTCATCTTCACGGACGACGCCGCTCTGGAGATCAACCATTCCTGCGTATTTTTTTCACAGCTTTAAGAGTTCTTTGTGTGTTCCGCGTTCGACTACTTTTCCTTTTTCGAGGACGATGATATCATCTGCTGACTTCACTGTTTGAAGTCTATGTGCTATGACGATAACGGTGCGACCTTCAAAGAGATGTTCAAATGCTTTTGCCACCTTTTGTTCGCTGTAACTATCGAGCGCTGCTGTCGGTTCATCGAGGAGGATAATTTCAGGATCTTTGAGAAATATTTTTGCTATAGCGAGACGTTGTTTTTGTCCACCAGATAATCGTACTCCTCGTTCGCCAATTTCTGTCCTGATACCATCTTCGAGTTCGTAGATGAATTGACACTCAGCGAGCTCTATCGCCTTTTGCATCTTTTCTTTTGTTATCTTACCACGAGCTCCGTAGAGGAGATTTTCTTCGATTGTCCCATCGAAGACCGAAGGTTCTTGTGTGAGATAACCAATATGTGGGTAGTAACTATCGAGACGTATTTCAGTAATATTTTGATTATCTATCATGAGTGCTCAGTTGGTAGGCCTCATATATCCTGCGAGGAGTTTCATGACAGTTGTCTTTCCTCCTCCTGAGCGACCGACGAGGGCTGTTTTTTTACCTCATGAGATTTTTACTGAGAAATTTTCTAAAACTGATAACTGGCTGTGATATGAAAAGCCAACGTTTTGTAGTTCGTAGTCTCATTTTTTGAACGAGAAAATATCACCAATATCATATCATTCTATTTCAGGCGTATTATCCATAAAATCCCAGAGCTTATCAATATGTACAAATGCCTTTGTGAAATTTTCGTAGTATTCGATACTATCTCGCAGAGTAACTTCAAACATGCCTAACACAGTTAATATACCAATCATTTCACTTAAAAGATATGTTTCATTAAAGACCCTCATGCCTAAATAATAGTAAGTTCATACAATGATACATGAAAGGAGGAATTTTGGTGTTTGAAATAAGAATGATCACCAGAAATTCTGTTTTCTTGCAAGCTCCCATGAATAATCTGATATAGTATCAATTTTTTTTATTTCTTTGTCGATTGAGTTATTTTGTAAGACCTCAAATTTTGACATGATGATTTTTGCGAGAGCACCTGTTGTTCGTACATTATTCTCTTTTCGTTGTTTTCTATAAAAGCTAGTATATTTATTGAGATAGATTATGGCTATGAAAATCAGTGCTATTAAAACAATGCCTGAAATTACGAATTTCAGTGGAAGTCCCCGTGCTAATATGAAACCAAATATAAGTGTTGCAAATATACGTGATCAGTGTGCCATAACTCCCAATAACGAGAGAGTAAGTTCATCTATTCCTTTTTGTAATATGCTCAAGATTTTTCCTGTACCAAGAGCTTCTATTTTTCCCTGATCGAGTCGGATGAATTTTTTTAAATATTTTCTATATGTATATGGGTCCCACGTGAATTGTTGTTCTACCCAATAGTAGTTACGAAATATAAATCATAACACTTGAAAAGTTATCATGACAATACTTGACCACAGCAGGGTTTTCTGAAAACCCGCCATGTCTCATGTTTCTATTTCATGTACTATTTCTTTGAGAAAATAAGCGAGAAAGAGTGTAAAACATGTCGTATTGAGCGTCGTAAATATACGCATGAAACTGACGAATGGAAAAATTCGACATGGCTCAAAGAATCGTTTTATTTTCTGTCACAAATTCATGGCTTTATTCTAGGGTATTTCTTGCAAATACAACTTCGTCTACTCGCTTATCCCAACTTTCTTCAGGAATATCTCCTAATATTTGGCATCTAAAACAAACTCAAATCGTGGAGGTATTTTTATATTTCTCGAGAAGTGTATCGTAGTATCCACTTCCGCGACCAATTCTTTTTCATTCTCTTGTAAAAGCTCTTCCAGGTACAATAAGTACGGAATTTTCTGGTATTTCAAAAGTTTCAGTACTTTGCGGGATGATGAGCACTTCTTTTCATACTTCTTCTGCCCAGAGAGCTACTCGTGATACATCTATCTCATCATCAAATGCATGATAAAGAATGATTGTTTTGAAGTTTTTCTTTGCAAGGCTCTTTGTGATCTGCAAACAGACATTTATGCTTTCTTGCCCTTTTTCATGGGTGGACATGTGTGCGATTTTTTCCTGCACCAGTACACGGAGAGTTTTTTTATCGGAGGTAGGTTGATTTATTTTGTTCATGTTCTGCTCCAGTTATTGCTGGTCGTATGATACCGCTTGAGTCGTGAAGATAATACCAGTATGGTGTTTCTGCTGTCGCATTGAGGGTAGCCATAAAAGTTTCTGCTGAGAGACTTGCAATAGGTGTCGGGGGGAGTCCCATTTTATCTCGAGTGTCGTAGGTGTTGTTCTGGCTTGCTCGAGTCTCACGAGAGAGGCTGTAGTAATTATTCACGTACTTTTGGCACTCATTTCCAGGTATGAGCTCTTTGTAACAAACAGTTATATCTGCACCTATCTGCCATCATTGTCGGAGTCGTTTTTTTAAAATATCGGCCACCAGAGGCATCTGTGATGTGCTCTTTTCTTCTTCACCAACGATAGAGGCGAGTATGAGCACATCATAAAAAGCATCAGCTGGTTTTCCACTTGCAAGGAAAGGTGTATAAATACGCTTTGTGAAATTATCGAGCATTTTTGAGACCATATCGACGACACTCATACCTCCGATGATTCTGTATGTGTCAGGCATGAGGAAGCCTTCGAGTGAAGTTTTTCCAGAGAGAAATGGGTATTTCGGACTGAGAGTGTTTATGATATTTTGTTCTTCTGTGAGTAAATCACCATCTATGTTATGTTTTTTGAATACTTCTGATATCTCTGCCTTGTGCCATCCTGGAAGGAGGGTGATTTCCTCTTCTGTTGGTGTTGGATTTTGGAGCATCTCAAAGACTTCTTCGAGAGTATTTGTTCCTTCTGGAACAGCAAAAATACCAGATTGCAGCTCTATATCTGGTGCAAAAAATGCTTTCCAGAGTTTATAGCGAAAATGACCGACGTCTGCCTTGAGGATTGTATCGAGGTTACTTATTGCTGAACCTTTTGGTATAATAAGTGTTTTTTCTGTGTTTACTGGAGCGCCTCCTGTCCAGGAAATCCACAATAAGAGCCAGAGCATAAACGCTCAAAAACCGATACCTATTTTTATTTGAGTGGATAATTTTTTCTGATGTACTTGAGATCGTTGGTAGTTCATACAAATTGAATTACATTACTAGAAGGAAGACATCCTGCCTTGCCTGGAAGTATCTTGAGTGCATCCATATTGTCACGGAAAATACCATTGACTTCATCAATAGTGTGACACTCTTCTTCTCCTGATTTATTGGCTGATGTGAGGAATATCGGAGCGCGTATATATCATCGTGTTTCTACCTCTAAACAGGCTTCTGCAACACGAAATCCAACACTCTTATATCATGCATCATCGAGGATCGGGTATTCATCACGAAAATCATCGCGTATCTCACAAACAATAGTGAAGGGGAATTTGTATGTACGAAGAAAATTTACTTGATTGGGTGTCAATACACTCTCATACAGGAGGTCTTCCCAGGTTGGTACGAGTATAGCAAGAGGTTTACTTTTTTCTCTTCATTTGAGAGTATAGAGCATCTCATATCATTCACGATCATCGAGTCGGCATCCGATTCAGATACAGGTATCAGTTGGTACGACGTATATTCTTGCAGGCATAGGCTCACAGGATATGCAATTAGTCTATTTTTTCAAGCATTATTCTGGTATTTTTTTGATAATTAGGAATAGTCACTCCTACATCAATAAATAGAGTGCAATTCCTGTTGCTACTGCGACATTGAGGGATTCCTTTTTTCCGAGCATAGGAAGGTGACAGATATGATTGGCCATTTTTTGTGCTACTTCTGATACTCATTCGAGCTCATTTCCTGCGATGATGCATATATTTTCTTCTTTTCAGAGCTTTAATTCTTTGAGAGATGTGCTTTTCTTATTTTTTTCGAGAGCTATGATTGTGCATCCTATTTTTTTATACTTATTGAGAGCATCTTCGATTGTTTCGTAGTATTCCCATGGAACAAAATTTTCTGCCCCGAGAGCAGTCTTGCTGATTTCTTTACGGGGAGGAGTTGGTGTATATCCGACACAGACAACACGATCAAATCCAGCACCATCAGCTGTGCGGAAAATGGCACCTACATTATTGAGAGAACGGATGTTTTCGAGGACGATGGCTTTCATTCGACAATTAGTGAAATTGATTACAATGGCGATAGTATATTCATCCCTTATGAAAATCTATATAAAACCATTGTGTCCATTTTGTATCCGATTGCTTTCTCTCTTGGACGAAGCTGGATTAAAATATGAAACCATTGATGTCATTGGTTACCCCCATAAAAATGAAGAGATGATGAAGAAGTCTGGGCAGAGAGGTGTGCCAGAAGTAGAGATTGCCAATGTAATCATTCCTGACTACGGAACAGAAGAAACTCTGGTAGAAGATATACAGACTATCCTTGCAGCTGGGTACGTGAACGAGGAGGTTATGAAAAAATTAACATCCACCATCGTGTATGTTTAATTTTTTAATTAAAAATTAAGAATTAAAAAAGGAAAAATGCAGAATCTAATATTAATAGACGAAAAGAGCCCCTTAGAATTTCATTTTAATCAGGGTGGGGAAGTGTTTGTGTTTGATGAGACAGTAACAGATGGACTTTCTCGAAAAGTAATCATATCAAATCATACGAAGCTTCGCTGGTATGGAGTTATTTCTGGACAGAATAGATATAATCTCGAATTTGTGACCGAGTCTGGAGAAAGTATCGTTCATGTTTTATTGCTCGCGGGAGTAGATCAAAAGATTGAGACAACTATTTATTCGCGCCTCGCCTCATCTCAGACGATTACTAATATTCACATCCTTTCTCTTGTGAGCGATGCTGGTATTGTTGAGCTCAATGGAACAGTGCAAATTGATGCAAATATCGCCAAAGTAAAATGACATATTCTCGAAGAAAATATATTTTTGGGTTCAAAAGGAAATATCCGATGAATTCCATCTCTCCTGGTGCATTCTGATGATGTCGAGGCAGGACATGCTGCTCGTATTGAGCGTGTTTCAGATGAAAAGCTTTATTACCTCCGAGCTCGTGGAATCCCAAAAGATGATGCGACGGTGATGATGATTGAAAGTTCTGTTGTTGGATTATTTGAAGGACTCGAAGAACAATATCAAAAAGAAGTTCTCTCAAAAGTTATGCAGCTTTTCTAGATTCCCAATAGGCCCTTATGCCTATCATAGCAGCATTGTCTCCGCAATATTTCAGAGATTTTGGTGTGTAGTAGGGTATATTATTTTCTTCTGAATATTTTTTCATGATTTTCTGGAGAGCAGAGTTTGCGCTGACTCCTCCGACGAGGGCTATACTTTTTGCGTGGGTCTTTTTCTGTGCCTCAATGAGTCTCTCAGAGAGAATTCTGATTATGATGGTTTGATAACCGTAAGATATCTCGATGTGGTCTGTTTCTGTCAGTTTCCCATGATCTTTTTCTCTGAGCATTATTTCTCTTAGAGCCGCAGATTTGAGTCCTGAAAAAGAAAAATTGAGACTTTCTTCTGGGAGCACAAGAGGAAAGGCGGGGATATGTGTATGCAATTCTGGGTTGTATTTTTGTGCCAATTCATCGATATATCGTCATGCTGGGAAGGGTAGCCCGAGGCTGCGACCAACCTTATCCATGCTTTCGCCCGCGCTATCATCCACCGTGTTTCCTATTTTTTCGATTTCATAGAGTGATTTCCAGAGAAAGAGGTCATTGTGACCACCAGAAGCTGATAAAACTATAATTGGGAATTGTATTTCTTCGACTTTTCTACCCAGCAAAATAGAGAAGATGTGCCCTTCAATATGATTGACCCAGATAAGCGGTTTTTTGTGAGATAGGGCAAGTGTTTTTGCGACTGTTTTGCCGATGAGGAGAGATGGGACGAGTCCTGGTTCGCTTGTGGCAGCAAAAATATCTATGTCATCTAGTGTTATTTTTGCATCATGTAGTACGAGAGTAATGAGCTCAAATATATGGTCTGCATGGAGTCTTGCGGCTACCTCTGGTACCACACCCATTGTTGCTATATGTTCTGACTGAGTATGTGTGTGCATCGAAATGAGCTCTTCATCTCGGAGAAGGGCTACTGATGTGTCATCGCAGGAGGATTCGAAAGCTAGGAGGTACATCGCACTATTTGAGCTCAAAAGTCACATTGACCGTTACAAAAATATCTTTTTCAATACTGGAGAGATCGTATGACCCATAGTCACTTATTTCGATACTATTTTTAGCGAGTACTTGAACGACACCCATTCGACCAGCACGGAGCGATCCTATCTTTTTCCCAGTACTTGAAGCCATTGCTTCGGCTTTTATTTTTGCATCTTCTGTTGCGAGTTTGAGCAGTTTTGGACGGAGTTCTTCGAGTCCTGTATACTGGTAATCTACCGTGTTATTCGAGAGTACTATATCATTCTGTGCAGCTTTATTTGTCATTTCGTTGGTCATTTTTTTCGCCAATTCTAGGTCCGCCATATCTGCTGATATAGTGCGATTAAGAGTGTAGGATATAATATTTTCAGTATTGACAGAATAACCATTAGTCTCATATATTTTTTGTACAGAAACGCTTCATGTTTTTATCACTTCTGCAGCGATTCCTTTCCATTTCATATGACCGATCAAAGTGTTACTTTTTTTATTGAAGTCATCGAGTATTTTTGTTAGACCCATTGATGCAGGGTATGTCTTATCAAAAGAAAGAGTATAGGTAGCTAGATTTGAGCTTACTGTTTCCTTTGCAGAACCAGTTATAGTAATTGCTTCATCGGTAGTAGATCTCTGTCCATAGATGACGAGACCTATGATGAAACTGAGACCAAGGATGATACTTGCTATCACGGTACTATTTATGTGCTGCTTGAGAGAGGAAAGGGTTTTCATGTATGTATTTTATTTTGAACAGACGAGAAATCAATTAGTAAATAAAAAACTCCATGACGGAGTTTGTTTTATTTTCAATGGTGGGTGATGAGGGATTCGAACCTTCGACCCCCTGCTTGTAAGGCAGGTGCTCTAACCAACTGAGCTAATCACCCAAAGTGAGCCTACTATATTCAAAAGACTTAAATTGCAAAATTTTTTTCTTACTCGGGTTGTCAAAGAGACTATTTCTCTTACAATCCACGAAATTATGTATTCCATTTACGACAACATAGCACTTAAAAAGTTTCTCGAAGAACAAGGAGAAAAGCCTTTTCGAATAACCCAGATCTTCCAAGCACTCTATAAAGACCTCGTGGAAGATATAGCAGAATGTACAACTATCTCTGCAAAACTCCGTGATGCGATGGAAGAACAGTTCACACAACATATCCTCAAAATCAGCCACGTGACGACTTCTGCCAACGGTCAGACAACAAAATTTCTCCTGGATACCCATGATGACAAACACATCGAATGTGTGATTATGCGCCATCTTTCGGGTCGCAATACGCTCTGTATTTCGTGTCAGGCAGGATGCCCAATGGCATGTACATTTTGTGCAACAGGGAAGCTCGGACTTCTTCGAAACCTCACGGTTGGTGAAATCGTAGAACAGGTCATGATAGCTATCCATCATCTGAAAAAAGAAGGACTTCAACTCAGAAATATAGTGTTTATGGGTATGGGTGAACCTTTTTTGAACTATCCTGAGGTGAATAAGGCTCTTGAGATTTTCTGTGGTCCAAAATTCCTCAATTTCTCAGAACGCCGTGTGACCATCTCTACCTGCGGTATCGTTCCATGAATCAAAAAACTCATGGTCGACCATCCTCAAGTAAGTCTCGCTATCTCTCTCCATGCACCAAATGATGAAGCACGAAGGAGTATTATGCCAGTCGATAATACCTACCCACTCGATGTTCTCATGAAAACACTCGATGAATATGTTGAAAAAACAAATAAAAGAATTTTCTACGAGTATATCATGATTCAGGGTGTGACCGATAAGTTAGCATATGCCTACGAGTTGGCTGATTTGATGCAGGGGAGACTCGGTCATGTGAATTTCATACCCTACAATGCGGGTGAAGGTATCATGGGAAATGACATGCAGCCAACCCCTTCTCTTATTATCAAAAAATTTCAAAGAGTACTCGAGGAACGATGAATCCCGTCAACGGTTCGATATACGATGGGTGATGATATAGATGCGGCTTGTGGTCAGCTCGCTCTCAAGGTGGATGGTAAAAAAGTAGCTGAAGTAGAAGGGAAGAGAATAGGAGGATAAAAAATCAACCCGCAAATATTTGTGCTCAGGAGAAAATCCCTATAATCAGGAGTATGAATCACGATCTTCCTATCATCGATGAAGTTGAGCGTCTCAAGGCGCAGAAACGTTATACGGAAGCTCGTACTATGATAGAATGAGCTATTTCAAGGTATCCTGATCGTTATGAGCTCTACGAAGAATTAGCCGATGTGTATATTTATGAAGGGGATTACGTGAAAGCAGAAAAAGCATTGGATTATGCTGAGACCCTGGAAGCCGACTCTTCTACAGGTCTCTATCTACGCTGATACATGGCTCTGATTCGTAATGATTTTCAAAAAGCGATAGAAAATCTCGAACAATCAAATACTCGAAGCCCAAACAATCCTGAGGTTCTCAGAAATCTCGGATGGGCCTATACGATGACTGGCGATGTCAAAAAATGAGTCATTCTCCTCGAGAGAGCTCTCACCATAGCGCCGGATGATATGCTCATCATGGAGGATCTCGGAGTGGCCCTGCTCACACAATGAAAAATACAAGAAGCTCGTGAATACTTGAGTAAAGTCGGAAAAGAGAGCCATATGAATGATATGTGATTTTCTGTATAGCTCTCTATGTTTCGTACTCACTATATAGCCGACGATCAGTCGTATCTCGTTGCTGATTATGACCATTTCTCTCT
>CAZVRL010000026.1:0-12472 GCA_964630285.1 uncultured Candidatus Peribacteria bacterium
CTTTCAAAGAGTCTATCTAATCGATTTTTCGATGAAAAATCCTCCCGAAAGGGAGGATTTTTTTGTAATCTTGCTCAGAATCTCTAATATGCGCTCATGCAAAAATTCGCTTTCCTTATCTGACGTGAACCAGATCTCTCTCTCGCAGAACTCAAGAGTATATTCTCTGTAGTAGAGCATAGGGGGGATTTTGCTCTTGTAGAAGCAGAGGAAAAGGATATAGATGCTCATAAAAAATGACTCGGATGAACTATAAAAATAGGATTGATTCTGGCTGAATGACTCAAAAAACAAGAACTTTGTAATTTTATTGCTCAAAAAGCATCTGAAAAAATCCAGCCAGAAAAAAAACTCCGCATAGGAATAGATAGTTTTATACCATCTCTTATGACACTTGTTTTCAAGGTAAAGGATGTGCTCCGAGAACAATGACATTCTATACGAGTCGTACAACATGATAAATGACGTATAAAAAATGCTACTACCATACATGAAAAACTCATAGAGCAGGGGATAGAGTTTATCATTTTTGCCGATAAAATAGGTTTTACTGTAGCAAAAACCTTGTGGATTCAGGACATAGAGAGCTATTCTGATCGTGATATGAATCGTGATAGATCCATGACGGTTGGCATGATGCCTCCAAAATTAGCTCAAATTATGGTGAATTTAGGCACAAAAGGCAAATATGACACTATAGTATGGGATCCTTTCTGTGGACTGGGGACAACTCTGATAGAAGCACTTCACGCTGGGCATATGATGTTGCAGGGGTCAGACCTGGAAAAGGAAATGGTTTTAGCTACTCAGAAAAATATAGAAAAACGACCAGGATACGACCAAAATGATATTCATGTCTGTGCTCTTGATGCTACAAAGCTAGATACTTTGGCATTGTCCAAAAAAACAACCGTTATCACCGAAGGTATGCTTGGGCGAAATTTTACACCAGCAACGCTCACTCAACAAGCCGCCCTCCAAGAACGAAAAAAACTCACACAGCTCTACCAGGGTTTTCTGGATTCGGGATATAAAAATAAACATATAGAATGTATGGTTTTTTGTTTGCCATTTTGGAATGCCGGTCGAGATACTGTTTTTATGCCAGAAGTGTCTCAGCTATCAAAAGATTGGGAGATAGACAATCTCTGTATTTCAAGAAAAAGATATATCACACATTCACGACCAGGGCAATCCGTAGGACGTGAAATAGTTATAGTGAGACGATAATAAAGATACTTTATTACAGGATAAGAAAACTCTTCTCAAAAAATCAAGCAAACTCTTTTGGGCAAGCTGAAAAATATATATAATGAGTGCACTTTATTATTTTTTATTTTCTATGAAGAAAATCTTTTCCCTTCTTTTTGTGTCAATACTCTTGGCAAGCTGTTCTATCCCATTTTTTGGTAAAAAAGCACCAACAACGCCTCAGGATGGAGACACGGTAGCAGTTCACTATGTTGGTACGCACGATGATGGTACAGAGTTTGATTCATCTCGCAAAGATGGCAGAACTCCTCTCGAATTCGTCATCGGTCGAGGAAGTATGATTAAAGGATTTGAGGATGCTGTGGTAACAATGAAAGTTGGTGAAAAGAAGAAAATCCGTCTCGAACCAAAAGATGCATATGGTGAGGAATTTATAGAACAAACTAAATCTCTCGCAGATTACAAGGAAGTGGTGACTCAAACAGTTCCTGCAAATGCACTCACAGGAAATCTCGAACAAAAAATCCCAAAAGACCAGGCTCAACAGCTCTTTGGTTCGCTTGAAGTCGGTACAGAGAAAAAAATTGGTGAAGCAGCTCTCAAAATTCTCTCAGTTTCTGCAACAGAAGCAGTTATCTCTATTAATGATCCAAAAGCTCCATTTTATGGCAAGAAAATCGTTGTTGGTATGACAACTATTGCTCAGGATGGAAGTGAAATCACTGTAAAGAAAATCACAGATAAGAATGTAGATGTTGATATCAAGCCAAAACAAGAAGTTATCTCAAAGACTGATACAGAAATCACATTGAAAGTAAAAAATCCTCATCCACTTGCAGGAAAGGCTCTCAATTTTGAAATCGAACTTCTCGAAATCAAATCTGCGGTTGCTGCAGAATAGTTGATAAATTCTTGACAGAATAGGAATCCCGCTCATGATGAGCGGGATTTTTTATGCACCGTTTTTTATCTCATGAGCCTCTTGCTAAAAATTTTAGCATCCACGAATGAACCAGATTTCATCAGATTTCTCGTGTATTTAGGGCGAAAAAATGAGACAAATTTGTATTTTTCGAACCTCAGGGGGATGATAGAGTGTACGAAGTGGTCGCTCTATCAAAGAAACAGATAGATTTTACAGAAAGAGAAACGGGCTATATTTCAAACAAAAAAAAGAATCTCAATATCACTATTTTTCAGGCTTTTCCAAATAAAATAGCAACCATAGAGATATTGGTTCAAAAATTGGTGGAAATTGGCATCAGTAAGGTTGTTTTCTTCCGTTCTGATCGCTCCCAGCTACATGAGGTGCCAGCGGGTAAGAGTAGCAGGGTAGCAGCAATAGCAGAAGAAGCTCTCGAGCAATCAGGCGGTAATAACCCCATAACAATCATTTATAAAAAAGATTCTCTAGAAAAAGTTTTCGAAAGTGACGATCAACATATGCAGCATATAGTAGGCTATCCAAACGTAAAAAATACTCTTACTCTTGATGCAAATTGCACGGATTATGCCCTCTGGATTTGACCTGAAGGTGGATGGTCTGAAGAAGAAGAGGCTTTTTTTAGAGGCAAAAGCGCTACGTTTTGGACTTTTAACAGTAATGTGCTTCGTCTAGAAACAGCGAGCATTGTAGGAGCGGGTATTCTTGCTTATTTGCTCGAATAATTGAGTAGTTTTGAACCATTTTCCCATTCATGTACTGTTCGGAGACATGGATTTTTTAATATAGAACCTATATACTCGTGTTCACCTATATAGATATAAATACTTCCTCATAAGAGCTCTAGATGTGAGCAGAGCTCATTTCTATCATGAGATATTTTTTTAAATTTTTCTCTGGATCCAGGAGAATATATCTCGGCTGCTGTATAGCGTTTTAGCCATGAATTATAACCAGGTGTAAAAGAAAATATTTTCACCTGTTTAGGTATATCTTGTGTGATATTTTTGATAATGGTATTTTCATATTGTGAAATGTAGGGTTCATGCCATCGTGATGCAAAAGAAAGCCAAAGAATAATCTGTATGATAACGAGCACCAAGAGCCACTTTATTTTGATATACTCAAATAAAAATTTTGTTATTATCAAAATCAAAAATAGGTCAAAGAATGATTGTAAGCGAGAATGAGCGATAAACCTCAAAAAGACCATGGCACTGATAACAAGAAAGATGATTGTGAATGGATGAGCAAAAAGTTTTCTTACGGTATTTTTTTTCAAAAATTGAATGCATCAAAACAATAAAATAATGATCGATGGGAGTTCAAAATAGAGGAAGTCATGTTTTGAGAATCATGTGCCATGATTTCCAGATAACATAAATAAATTTTCTATCTTATTACGAAGTATTGGTTGTATTTGAAAAGAAAAATTGTTATCCAGAAGATAGGGAATCGCCCCAATAAATACCGGGATTAAAAGTCAAAAAGATTTAAGTGATATTTTTTTGTTTTGGAGGCAGATAAAATTTATTCACACAAGCATGATTGCCAGAAATCCTGTAAGTCTGTGAAGCGAAATGCACGCTATGAGAAAGAGGCTCGCAACAAGGTATTTTTTCTGATATTTTATAAAAAGTATAAGAAAAAAAGTGGCGAAAATTTGTTTTCCAAATGACCAAAAGAGATTGAAGTATTGAGGCGCTGAGAAAAAGAATAAGAGTGTTCAGAAAATAGCTCCTAATGTGTAGTGTTTCTTGTTTTTTCCAAGAATAAATATCGACCCACCTATGAGGAGATAGAGAAATAGATATCACCAGCTATAAAGATAGTCTCTCCCAATAAAGGTAGTCAAGTTGTAGAAAAACACCCCAGAAAATGGCTCATACTGATAACGCAGATAAGGTGGTAGGTAACTCAGGAAGCCATCCTGACCAATTCTATTTATGAGGTGTGTATAGACGCCGTGATCAAATCCGAGTGGTAGTCAGCCATTCTGAAAGAACCACATTGTCATCAACGATAGCCAAAATAGGGTAGCAACGATGAAAACCTTTTTTATCATAATTATCTGATAAAATATCGATATTCATTTTCTCCACCCCAGGCACCACCGACACCGTCGGTACCTCGAGTTCGTCCGCCATCTTGATTATCATTTGCTGAATAGAAGCCGATATGTGGATTAGCATTACCGATAAAGTCGTTACACCAATGATTTTCATGACTGACTCACCAACTTGTACCTTTGTTCGTCATGATAGAAGTGAGATTATCATATCGTATTTTACCATCTTGGTTGATGATACTCCATGTGCCCCCACCAGGTATATCAGCACATCCTTTATTTGTTTTACCCAGTACTCTATCACCGAGGGCCCAGCTCAATGTAGATGGTGTGGAAAAGAGAAATTTTACCCATTTTGTGGGGTCTCCTGTTCTATTGCGTATCATGATTTCTGCGGCTCACATATCGATGAAGTGATTGTAATTAACCAATCAAGCGAGGTTTGGGTTATCATATTCATGGAGTTGCGGTGTTGGAGCGGATTCCATCTGGTCTCGCATTTCTCGGTAAGACATTTTGACCTCGGATCCTGGATGTCCATTATTTGCATAAAAAAGTGTCCATCAACCGCCAGCCGTCTTCATGTCGCAGTAAACCGTGAGAAGTTTCCCTCCTATTTCGATAACGTATTTTCCGGACGATGCATCAGGTTGTTTCTCAAGGATTTCTTTACAACTTTTCTGCGCTTTCCAGCCTATTAATTCACGTTTTGCTTCATCTCATAGGTTTACTTTTTGTGCATTTTTGAGAATAGAGCTCACGAGTTCTCATTTGTTTTTTCAAGAATTCATGACGAGCATATGTCATCGAGACGACCCAAGGGAATAAGCCGCTTTTTCCCCTACCTTGTAGTTGGCATATTGGCTATCATTGAGAAAGGCTATAAGTTCGTATTCTTTGGTGTCTGGACGGATAAAATAGTGATACATCTCTCCCGTTTCAGGATCTTTGAGAAATTCTATTCCAAGCGCTAAAAACAGGTCTTTACCTGCTCTACCCTGATACCCCATTTTGATATCTCCATAGCTGAGTTCTAGGGCATTTGTAGGGAGGGGGATATTGACTCAACGTCGCATTGCGTCGTCAATTCTCTCTTTTGTGAGAGAGAGGTGGGCAATACGAGAAATATCAGCATCTGTGCTTTTGAGAGAGGAAACGAAAAATATCACGGGGAGTATCGCCGCTAAAAACACCGCTCAAAATAAGAATATTTTCTTATACGGAAGCGGATTCTTTGCTGGTTGGGTTATCGGAGTTGTAACGAGAGTTTCCATTTACCTTCTCAGCGTACCATATTTTTTAGTCCAATGCAAGCATCTGAAACCGCATAAAACAGGTTTGGAGAAGTATTTTATGAAAAATTACTCTTCTTTCCAGAGAAAGAGCCAGTTTAAGCCAAAAAATAACCAAACTGAAGAAAGACTTTCATGTGAAAATATAAATATGAGCGGAATTGTGATAGTGTTGATGAGGGTCAGAAGTGATCAGAGTCGCCAAAACATGTCAGGAATATCCCAATTTCCACCACCAACAGAGATGTGAAATTGAGATTCGACGATGCGTAAAACGATAGAAATGACGAGATTGATGAAAATAAAGAAGACAAGGAAAACTTCCCAACTTGCTCACCAGGGCTCATAAAAAAACCAAGCTACTGTTCCGATAAAAGCGGCATGTTGAAAAATAATAGAAAAAGATCGCTCTGATATAGTGAGGTATTTCAGACGAATATAGACTATGAGAGTGGCAACTGCGAGGGCAAGTAAAAAGAGGGTTTGAGAGTCATAAATACCAGTGCTTCTCCATTCTTCTATGCCTATTCCAGCATGAAATAATCAAACACACATTTGGCTCAAAATGATGTAGGGGATAAGTCTCTGAATCATATTAAAATATGATAACTATTTCTCCTCGAAATACACCTTTTTTTGCTTCTTTTTGGAGGTTTTCGAGAGTATCCCTGTGGTATGTTTCGTGTATTTTTGTGAGTTCACGAGCGAGGCATATCTGATATTCTCATCCAAAAGTAGTAGCAAGTTCGGAGAGGGTTTTTTCTATGCGGTGAGGAGATTCGTAGATAATCGCGGTGTAATCTTTCTCCTTGAGAGATTTGAGGAGTGTTTGTCGGCCTTTTTTGAGAGGAAGAAAACCTAAAAAACGAAAGTCATGCATATGAAGTCCAGATCCAATAAGCCCTGTGAGGAGAGCTGAGGCCCCTGGAATTACTTCTATTTTGATATTTTGTTCTATAGCTTCTTGTACGAGGAGGTAGGCCGGATCTGAGATTCCAGGAGTTCCGGCATCTGAGATATAAACAACATGCTCATTTTCGGCTCTTTCCATGAGTTTTTTTGCTTGTTCACGGGTACTATGACTATGAAAACTCTGAAGCGGTTTCGATATCTCAAAATGTTTTAGCAGGTTACCACTGTGGCGCGTATCTTCACAGATAACGAGATCAGCTTCACGAAGTGTACGAAGAGCACGCAGGGTAATATCTTCGAGGTTTCAAATAGGAGTGGAGACGAGAGAGAGCATTATTGTGGTATATGAGTAATAACTGTACGAAGGGCTCTTGTTGAGAAAGAATTATTGTGAACTTCATCTAAAACAGCCTGCTGTAATTCTGGAGAAAGTGCACTAAAGTCTATTTGGCATCAATTTCTATGTAGACTGGATAGAGCACCGATAGATTTTGACTGTAATGCACGAGAGATAATATCTGAGATATGTTTTGGATCGTTTGGAGGCAATATTCCTGCATGGCCAAGAAGACTCAGAATAGCTGTCGGTAAAAAATGAAGTCGAGACAGCCTTGCTTGTTTTACTTTTGCAAGATGTTCAACAGCCATGATGTCTAGTTGATGAGCCATTATTTGACTACAATATTAAGAATTTTATTTGGAATAAATACTTCTTTGATGACCGTGACTCCTTCGAGCCATTTTGCTATTTCTGGTTTATTTTCGACGGTCATACGTACTTCTTCAGCAGTGACACCACGTAAAAATGGATAGGTACCTCGGAGCTTTCCTCCGATTTGTATGGCAATTTGTACTTCATCATCGATAGTCATCGCAGGGATATATTCTGGCCATTCTGCCATATAGATTGATTCTTCATGACCGAGAAGCGACCAACATTCCTCTGCCATATGAGGTGCAAATGGTTGGAGGAGGCGGATAAGAGCTGATTTCCACTCATGAGCATGTTCAGGATCAGCAGGGATGCCTTCATTCACCATGATATTGATAGCCGCTATAGCAGTATTGAATTTCATATTTTCGATATCCTCTCCGACTTTTTTAATAGTCTTGTGCATCATTTTGATAGCGCTGAGATCATTTTTTGCTGTCCATGATTTATACTCCGTAGTTTCTGTATCCGTTGTGAAGAGTCGGTAAATTTTCTCAAGAAGTCGATAGCTCCCAACGATAGCCTTCGTATTCCACGGAGCGACATCAGAGAAATCAGCCATACTCATCTCGTAGAGACGGAGTGTATCTGCGCCATATTCAGTGATGACATCGTCAGGATTGATAACATTTCCTTTTGATTTGCTCATTTTATTTCCATCTGGTCATAGTATGAGACCTACATTACGAAGTCGGAAAAATGGTTCATCAGTTGGTACGACACCAATATCGAAGAGGAATTTATGCCAGAAACGAGCATAGAGAAGGTGAAGTACTGCGTGTTCTGCACCGCCTATATAACTATCAATTTCACCCCAATATTTCACGACAGCAGGATCAACAATTGCACGAGAATTTGTCGGATCCATAAAGCGGAGATAATACCAGCAAGAACCAGCCCATTGTGGCATAGTATTTGTCTCACGGTAGCCAGTGAGATTTTTTCCAAGTTGCACGTTGACCCAAGAGGGGATAGTCGCAAGAGGGGATTGCCCATCACCTGATGGTTCATATTTTTCTACTTCTGGGAGCTTCAGAGGGAGATCCCAATCAGGCAAAAGCCAATCAGAAATACCTCGAGTGATTTTACCGAGCGTTGCATCTCATTTTTTGAGCATATCGCCATCGAGCCAGCAGTCATCATTTTTAGTTATTGGAAGCAATTCTTTATCTTCATCTTTGATATGAATCAATGGAATAGGTTCTCCCCAGTATCGCTGACGAGAGAAAATCCAGTCTCGGAGTTTGTAATTTACGACTTTTTTACCAAAGCCTTCTTTTTCTGCCTTTTCAGTGAGTACTTTTCGGGCTTCTGCTGAAGTGAGACCATCAAATTCTCATGAATTTACCAATATACCTTCGTCGGTAAAACAGACTTCAAAATCGAGAACAGATGAACGGCTAGTTTCTTCAGCAGGGACAATAGAAATTTTTAGAGGTATTCCATATTTTTTCGCAAAAACAAAATCACGCTCATCATGCGCATCGCCAAATACCGCACCTGTTCCATAGTTTCACAAAACAAAATCACCTATCCACACAGGTAGTTTTTCAAGGTTATAAGGATTGATGACATACGAACCCGTAAAGACTCCTGTTTTTTGTTTGTCGAGATTTGTTCTCTCGATATCCGATTCTTCTTCCATCTTTTTGATGTATTTTTCACATTCTTTTTTGTGGTCAGTATGGATATATTCTTGTACCCTTGGATGATCGGGAGCTACAACAACAAATGCTCCACTGAAGACGGTATCAATACGAGTCGTGAATACTTCTACGTCAGGGCAATCTATGCCTCTAAACGTGAACTGGCAACCTTCACTTTTACCAATCCAGTTTCTCTGCATCTCTTTGATACCCGTTGGCCAATCAAGGCGATCAATATCTGAGAGGAGTCTGTCTGCGTATTTTGTGATAGCGAGTATCCACTGGCGGATAGCTTTTTTCTCGACAGGAGTTCCACAGCGTTCACACTTTCCATCGACGACTTCTTCATTCGCCAGACCAGTTTTACAGCTTGGGCAAAAATTAATCGGTTTATCACTTTCATACGCAAGACCCGCTTCAAAAAGCTTCAAAAATATCCACTGAGACCATTTGTAATAGTCGGGGTTAGTTGTATCTATCTCGCGATTCCAATCAAATGCAAAACCAAATTTTTTGAGTTGCTCTCGGAATCTCTCAATATTTTCGGCAGTAGTGATAGCAGGATGCGTGCCAGTTTTGATAGCATAGTTTTCAGCGGGGAGGCCAAATGCATCCCAGCCCATCGGATGGAGAACATGATATCACTTTGCATGTTTATATCTAGCAATAATGTCTGTTGCTGTGTATCCCTTTGGATGACCGACATGAAGACCTGCACCACTTGGATATGGAAACATATCAAGCGCGTAAAACTTTGGTTTATGGCTATTCTCGAGTTCCGGATTCAGACATGCAAAAGTATCATGCTCTGACCAATATTTCTGCCATTTTGATTCGATTTCTGAGTGATTGTACATAAACCGCTGTTATATGAGAGGGGATAATTGACTGAATTATATGCATTTTTTCTTTTGTGGAAGAGAAAATACAAAAAAATCTCTCCTTTTTGAGAGGAGAGATTTTGAGAGAGAAAAATTATTGTACTTCTGCTTTTACATCTGCTTTTTGTTCGATTCGCATCATAGCGTCTCTAGCATCTTGCATTTGTTTTTGAAGTTCAGGATTTTTTTCGATTTCTTCCATCATTCTTTCCTGAGCCTTATCCATGATGCCATATTGTTTTTCAAGGCCAACCATAGCTCGAGCAGCACTCGCAGCGGTGAGGCCTCCTCCGATGATGAGAGCAATTATTGCTCCTACACCGAGTACCCATGCAGGTGTTGTTGATTTCTTATGAGCTTTGAGACCGAGGTAAGGAATCATCACAATAGAGAAGAAAAAGAGGAGCAACATAGTGCCGACGTCTCCTCCAACACGCTTTGAGAGATGATAGAAAACATAGAGTATAGAGCCAACTACCACGAGTCCTCCTATGACTGGGACAAATTGACCCAAGAGGATACCAGCAATCCACCATGGAGACTGGCCAGAAACTACTACAAGAGGGTAGAGCTGAACAACAGGAATCCAAGACCAGGCTGGATGAAGTTTTGGAGCGTATTTTTTGGCAAGTAAATAAGTACCGTATGAAGTGGCAACGTAGGAGAGAATCAGTCCTATGAGTGCGATAAATCATCCTAAACCAGCAGCCATGATAGCACCAGGGCCGACACTACGGAGAGCATCTTCGATTCAGCCAGCAAAAGTTATGCTACATACAGAGAGCAGTAGTAACCCAAGAAACGATTTCTTCATAAAGAAAATAAGGAAATAAGTACTCATAGTCTAGCACTAGGCTTCAGCATAACAAGAAAAACCTCTTGATAGAAGTGCTTTTGTCATTTTAAAAATGAGTTATGATTATTTTTGAATAATTGATCCCTCGAAAGTTCCTTTTGGAAGATTTGAGAGAGAAGAGAGTGTATCGATATGGCACACTCCTATTTTGAGCTCATGATCACGTGCAAGAGCGATAGAGGCCTGATCCATGATACGGAGATTTTTTGTCAGTACATCACTGTATGTGACTACTGGGAGCTTCGTCGCTGTTGGGTCTTTTTTTGGATCAGCAGAGTATATACCGTCAACACTGGTGCACTTGATCATCATCTCGCAAGAGAGCTCGAGAGAGCGAAGCACTGATGCTGTATCAGTTGAGAAGTATGGGTGACCAGTTCCTCCTGAGAGAAAAACTATATTTCCAGCATCGAGAGAGTTTTTTACTCTTTTGGCATCAAATATTTCTCCAATTCCAGAAAGATCCCTTGCGGTATAGACGACTGTCTCCCCACCAAGTTTTTCGATAACATCAGCGAGCATCAAAGCATTCATCGTTGTTGCCATCATGCCCACTTCATGACCTACTGTTGGAGAGATACCATTTTTAGCAAATTCAGCTCAGCGACATATGTTTCATCCACCACAGACGATAGCTATTTGATGAGTTTTCTGGAGTTCTTGTATTTCTTTTGAGATTTTTTGAAGATACTCAAAGTCGTAGTTATTGCCTGTGTGATTTGAGAGAGCCTCTCCTGAGATTTTTATCAGTATTCGCATAATTTGTTTAATGAAGTGATTTGACTACACTGGAGAGAGTATAGATAAAATATTCTTCTTGCAATGACTATTTTTAGCTTTGAAATCTGGTGAATAACTATAGCGCCAACATGGTATGGACTCATGTATGCTGTGAGTTTTCTCGTAGCCCTTATTTTGATACAAAAACAATTCTCAGAAAAACAAACAGATACACTATTTTTTGCGACGATTCTCGGAGTGATTTTAGGAGGGAGATTTGGCTATGTGCTCTTCTATAATCTTGGCTATTATCTCGAAAATCCTCTTGAAATTCTTATGCCATGGAAAGGCGGTATGTCATTTCACGGAGGAGCAATTGGTGTTATCGTAGCATGGTATATCGCATCACAGAAAATCAAAAAATCATTTCTCACTGTTTCTGATAAACTCGTCTGGATAGTCCCCATTGGCCTCTTTTTTGGAAGAATAGGGAATTATATCAATGGTGAACTCATGGGTCTACCTGGATACGATTGATTTCTTGCTCGAAAAATCAATGGCACCAGCTATTTTCCAACTCCACTCCTCGAAGCTTTCCTCGAATGAATACTGCTGTTCACTATCCTCTTCTGGAAAAGAAAAAAAATAGACTATCCTGGTCAGCTCGGAGTCTGGTTTCTGGGCGGATACGGTGTAATGCGATTCTGTGTAGAATTTTTCCGTACACCCGATGTCCAAATTGGTTATGTACTCGGATGATGGATGACGCTCGGACATGTATTTTCTCTCTGCATGATAATCATTGCTGTTTTACTCCACTCGAGACTGAAAAAATAGAAAATTGACAGTAAATATTATATATGTTACAGTATACATATATGATACGTTTTTCTCTTCTCATTTGTTCCTTATTTTTCATCAATTCTTACGCGCTCGTAAGTAATGATGCAACCAAGAAAAATATACCAGTTGATGCTCATATAGATCATCCCGATCATGTACCACATCATGGAGGTAAAGACCCAGTGAAAAAAGTGACACAGGATGAAATAGTGTTTCCTCGAAAACGGAAGAAAGGAAATATTCTTATCGCAAACTAGAACTATTCGTGATGATATTTTCCTCCTGCGAGGAGATTCGTCGTACGATAGAGCTGCTCGATGAGCATGAGAACAGCGAGTCAGTGGGGGAGAGTCCAGTCAGTAAAACTGAGAATATAATCAACGTGAG
>CAZVRL010000027.1:0-9043 GCA_964630285.1 uncultured Candidatus Peribacteria bacterium
TAGGGATCTCCAAAGTCCTTGATCTCAGTTCGATTCTGAGCCGCCCTGCCATTTCAGATTTATTCAAATTTGCCACTAAATGAAACGGAGATTGTAGATGAAATAGCGGTTTTTTGCCATCAAGTGTCGGGTTCTGAAGTAAAAGCCTCACGAACATCCTTTTCTCTGCAACTTCAGAACTCTCAAAAATTTCCTTTGCTCTGGTAGCAAGTGAAATGACTATCTCAAGCGTTGTCTCGTACTCTGAGTCCTCCTCAGAGTATTTTTTTATGCTGTTCTCGAACTGAGTGATTTTGTCTTGGTTCTCTTGATGAAGTCTGTCATATATTTCTGGTGTAATACGAGCAGAGGGGTCACAGAATTTCCGTATCAGGTTTTCATCTTCGATTTGAGCTTGTTTCAAATCTCTCTGCAATCGCCCTATTTGAGCTTTGCTGAAAGTACGATCTGTTTCATTACTGTTTCTGAGTTCATTGAGCAATTTATTGAATGTCTCCTCTGGAATACTCGTGAAGCTCCTCAAAATGTCGTGTATAGGGCAAAGAAGCTCATTCTCGTTCACATATTCACGAGTACAAATTTCTTTTCAGTTCGTACAAGAATAATACACATATTCCTTTCAGCTCTTTTTTCGCTTCAGCTCTGGAGTTATAGAGCATCCACATTTCTCACATTTCAAAACTCCTCAAAATACAAAATCTCTCGTTGCAGTGATTTTTTCAGGTCTCCCGTATTTTCTCCTGCGTACATCTTGGCATCTATCGAATAACTCTTTTGAAATGAGGCGAGGGTATTTGTGGCTATAATCTCCATATTTTGACTCACAAACTCAGTAATAGAATGGATTTTTGAGAACTGCCTCAACTGTTGCATTGTGGAGCATTTTTCACTTTTTTGACCTCAATCATAGCTCAAACATAACTTTTCGTATTGAGTCATATGAATGCTCTCCTGTGGCATAGAGTTGAAACATTTTCACCACAAGATGACTTCTCTCAGGATCTGGTATGACATCGCTTTTATCGTGGGCATCTCGAATGTTGATATATCCGAGTTTTGCGGGTCAAGTTGTCTCTCAGTTTCTTCTCTTGTGCTCAAAGGCTCTTCTCACATTGTCGCTGATTGCATCAGAAAAATACTTTGAGAGTCAGAGCTTCGTACCAAACATAAACTTATCACCCGCAGACATCTTTTTATCAATCACCTGCCCATCGGAGACAAAATGAAGTTCAATAGTATCCTCTACGGCTTTGTTGTAGAGTATAGGGACCCGTTTATCAAATATATCACGAGAGAGGCGGTCTACCTTATCAAAACACACGGCAATTTTTTCAGCTTGAGCATCTATATAAGCTAAAATCCTATCAAACTCATCTCTCTTTTCTTTATACGCACTCTCATCAAAACTGAACCGCTCGAGTATTTCAAAATGATTTCTCCCACAATATTCCTCCATTCGTGTCATTTGGGCTGGAAGAGAGTTGTTGGCTTCTCTTTGTTCTTCGGTTGATACACGGGCGACAAGAATGGCTTTCATATTAGAGGGTTATTTGTTTCACAAATACAAGTAAAATAGATTGTTTTCCGCTTGTATATGGTATTTCATTTTTACTAGTTTCTCATAAAAAGAGTAAAAAGTTAATCAATAGAAGAGTTCGTTTGCGAAAGTTGGTACTTCGCCCCCTCAATATACGCCTCGAGTGATCCCCATTTTACTTGATACTCCGCCATCTGTTTTCGGACATACTCTTCTGCTTTTTCTCGGCTCACACTTCATTTGTCAGTGAGTATTTCGAGCTTATTCATACGAAGAAGCTCGTCGAGGTACACCACCCAATCATGCATTGTCAGGTCTCGCTCATAGGCATACTGAAGCTCCGCAAATGCGAAAAATTGCTCACACAAGAGATAGAGCTTTCGCAGTTCGTCTTCGAGAAGGTAGTTTTTACCAACAGTCACTTCTGAGAGGGTGATGTTTTTCTTCTCATGGTGGATCATTCCAAGTGCTGGCTTATCACTCGTGGCTCGACTCAAGAGAATCTCCGGCGAAGTCATACCCACTATGGCATAGTGAAACTTATTTTGAATCGTCTGAAAAAACTCTTTTGCAGATTCGCTCGTGCCAGAATAATCCACTGCGGTGGTAAACAGGTCCTTGATTTTCTCATACACATTTCGCTCATCAAATCGTATTGCTCTCACGCGTTCCATGAGCGTATCATAGTCTCTCTTGCCTCCGAAAGTCTTGCCTCACTTGAGTCGATCGTCATCGAGAGCATATCCAGTCCGAGAGTACTCATCAATGATCGTATTTGCCCAGGTACGGAAACTCGTCGCTTGAGGTGAGTTTACTTTGAAACCAACCGCGATGATCATCTGAAGGTTATAATACTTTTTTGGCTTCTTGAAGCTATTTTCAGGATTTTTTTCCGTATTTTCAGGATTCCTGAAAATACGCTCATCTACGCAGGTGTCAGACAACTGAAGTTCTCCATCTTGGTAGATTTTGCTGATATGTTGAGATATACCAGATGATGCCTTGTCATACAAAATACCTATCTGCTCTTGCGTCATCCAGATGGTGTCTCCAAAAAATACAACATCAGGAATGTTGGAGTTTGTAACGGGGTTATTGTAGATGATGGTTTGCATAGAAAGGAATTAAATTTTATGAACTATTTTATAGTTATGGATGATCCTATAGATCCAACTTTTTAGATCCGATCATATATTTCTGAGATTTTGGATCTCCACATCTACAAATCATACAACTGGTTTTTGTATGAGATTTCAATCAGTTTTGAACCGTAACCTATAGATACCAATTCATCTTTGAAGCTCAGTAGTCGCAAGTCATGAATGAAGCAGATCGTTTCTCAGTTCAACAATCTCGTCTAATCAATCGAGCAACTTGTTGATTTCTTTTTTTTCGTAAGAGCCCAGTGCTAAAGAATCGATCTGTTTTTTGAGACACTGAATCAACTGACCAAGATGTGAAAAATGAGTAAAGATTAAAGTAGTTAAATCGTGAGTATTATTTCTACGAGATACTTCGAATGTCTGATAGTTACAATTTCTTGTTCATTTCTTTTGGTTTTCTTGAGAAATCTTATTAAATTCCTCTTCTAGTATATTACTTGCTGGCAAAACAGCATCCTCATAAAATTTTCCAACTAATCCTGAAATTAAAAAACACAATCGAGAGAGAAGGCTAATAAATTCTCAAATTAATCTATTTCATTCATCCTCATTATGTATAGTAGCAATGCTCATATGAAAAATAGACTAAGAACTACTTCCCTTCCACCACCGCAATCTCCCCCTCCGTCAATCCATACAACTCATACACCAGGTCATCTATCCGCATCTCAAAATCACTCGTATCCGCTTTAGGATCAAGTTTTTTAGCATCGAGAATTTGATCAACGAGAGTCGTAATATATTGAGAATTATCAGGAGTTTTGATCGGAATATTGAGTAAATGACTTTTATCCACCTGTAACATATTTCACAAAAGTTTTCCTTTATTCTTGAGCCAATAAAAAGATAACTGGGAATTAAGTACTGCTGTGAGGAACTTTAGATCGATTCTCTCTGTTCGAATAAAATTGAGTGCTCTACTTCCATAGTATTCCTCTTCTGTGTAATGAAATGAAGGGGAAAAAACTCGCGTTCAACACACGATTTTTGGTCACTCTTGAAAGAATTTTTCGTCTCTTTCTCTGTGAAGATTAAAATATTTTTTTGCAGGAGTTCATAGTTGAATTCTATTCTGAGAAAGAAATTCAATATGTGGTAAAAAATGATTATAAATCTGAGGAAATGACTGTAAATCAATGTCCGCATCTTTGATATAAACAATATGATTGCTGGAAACTCACGAACAATACTTTCAAGCATTGGTATAATACCTTTTGACCAATTTCAATTCAAATTCGGTTAAATGACCAATTGTATCCAATAGGTAGTAATCATCTGGAGCGCCTACAATTCATTGTATAACTTCATTTTCTTCCAGTCTAAAATTTGATTGTTTATAAATTTTATCAAGAATTTTATCATTTTCATCATCTGCAAAATCTAAAGTTTTATCGACATACCGAGTTTTTTCTATACATGAAAAGTGTTTCTTATACTCAGCACATCCTGATTTACTCAATAAAAATTCCTCGATTTTCTCAATCTCAAAATCTTTGTTCTCAATTTTTGAGTATTTTACCTGATATTTAGCATTATTTTTTGTCTTTTCGAGAATATAGATCATGGTCTGAATGCCTACATCTTGAAACACTTTGAGATCTCAAAAATCTATAAACTCTCTTATTTTGGCTTCTTCAAGGATCTTGTTTCTCATGATTTTCGCACCAAAACTCGTAATCCAATTATTTTGTGCTATAAAGCTTTCAATGCCTCACTCTTTGAGAAAATCAAGACCAAGGCAAGAGAAGAAGTACCAAATATCCATTTTTCCCATGTAGTATGGAAGTCCTCGAATACCATCAAAAGCTTTTCTATTATCATATTCTTTTATATACGGCGGATTCCCAATAACAATATCAAACCCCCTCCACTCTGAGAGCATGAGTGAGGCGTTAAAAAATGAGTGTGAGTGATTGGAGTTATCAAAGTTTTTTCCGAATTCGTCGATCTGGAGTGAGCGTTTTGGGACGATGTCACCGAGCCGGAGAGCTGGGAGTTTCGTGTATTCTCTGAGTTTCATGGCGATACGAGCCTTTTCGTTTTTCGTATCCGCATTATAGTATTCTCGTTTATACCGTTTAATCGTCTTGAGACTTGCTTCTTCGAGCATGCCGAAGGTCATCTGTTTTTGTCCCGTATCCTCGTCAAGAGGTATAAGAGTATTGGCACAGACGAACTTGAATTCAAAGTTTGGGAGTGGCTCTGGGTGCTCAGCATCGACCACGAGAGACAGCCAAAATCGGAGTCGTGCAATATCGATCGCTCCTGGCTCTATATCTACGCCGTAGATCGAGTTTTTAATAGTTTCTCGCTTAATCTGGTACATCGAGAGATGACCATCTATAGTGAGTTCTGTGGTGTCTCATTCTTCTTCACTGTGGTCGCTATGGACCGTGCAGAAACCTTCTGAATGTAGGTAGTATCGGAGCGAGGAAATCTCATGGAGTATCCCCATCGGAAATGCTCACGAGCCTACCGCTGGATCGATGATTTTTACTTTTTGCAGTAATTCATCCACTGAAATGGCGATACTCGCTAGAGATGAAGAACTTTCAAGTTCTTGTCGTGACCTGTGTTGGTCTTTTAATTCAATGAGTGTACGGATTTTGACCTCATTGTCTTCTTTTTTTCCAACGAGATTGGTCGCGAGATACGCGATGAGACTTTCTCGAGTCATGTAATGTACGATCTCACGAGGTGTGTAGAAAGCTCAGAATTTTTTATTCAGTTCCTTACCAATTTTAATCTTTCACTTTTCTCCATATATTTGGAGGATTTCATCGATATTTTCATGACTCACAGAAATCATTTTTTCAAATATTTTCCCGAGCATCTCAGGGTCGACAGCTACCTCCGCATCTGTC
The DNA here is from genome assembly GCA_964630285.1 of uncultured Candidatus Peribacteria bacterium. Classification (GTDB taxonomy): domain Bacteria; phylum Patescibacteriota; class Gracilibacteria; order BD1-5; family JAGOOR01; genus JAGOOR01. The sequence continues at coordinate 5,565 of CAZVRL010000027.1, forward strand.
TGATCGTCTTCGTCTATCGTGAAATTATAGGTATCAAATATATCGAGAATACCATCTTTACCATTAGAGAAAATCGTATTTGGTATCTTGGCGGTGAAATCTTCCCAACCGACATAGTCCTCTTTAAAAAGTCCACCATTTAAAAAAGGGACCTTCATTCTCATATTTGGCTCATATCCATCGTCATCTCGTCGATCTTTATTGAAGCCATTATAGAAGAGGTGTTCGAGATAATCATTGTAAAAATACTCGGTTGATGGCTTCACAAAAGTATCTCCCGAGTTAAATCGATTCCAGAGTGTTCGCATAAAATTTTTATCCCCTTTACCCCATGTGCCATCACGACCGATTCCAAGCCATCATTTTTTCTGAATAAAATACACAAAGACGATTTTTCCAAGAAGATTTTTGGTAAATTTTACCCGATCAACTCATTGTTGTTTTAGGAGATTTGTAAAATGAGTATCCTCGGAAATAGATCGGTAGAGACGAATAAAAAGATCAATATAATCATCGAAAAACTGTTTACGAACAACCTCAACAGAAAAACGAGATTTGAGGTCAGCTAAACTTGTTATTGAGGTTTCAAGCTGTTGTTGTGGTGTTTTTACCTTTTCTCCCGGTCACAGAAGAAATGAAAATCTTTTTGCGTTGGAGTATGTCTTTTCTACAGTATTTTTGTCTGTGAGAATGAGATCCATGGTCACCAGAGAAAGTCTCCAAGATGGATTTTCGAGATTGTGAAATGCTATGATTGCTTGTCGTACACCGAGACTCGAAAGAACTCTGAATGTTTCTTTTGTGAGAGATATACGGGGGTCGTGGGAAGAGTTATGAGTTATAACAAAACAGGCTATGTCCAGTTCTCACAAATTCTCTGAACGCCGGCAATATGTTTCCAGTATTTTTGATGAGCTAGGGAAGATTTATCGACCGCACAATAACAATCTCACCCGAGCGATGACATGAGCTCGTGAAATAACTCCAGAGAATATGACTGATCGAGAGCTATCATATGAATTGTTCACTAAAATATATAATCTCATCTTTCGGGGTGTTTCTATGTATATTTGCAAGTTTTTCTATGATAAATGTTTTTGAGACTATACCTTCTAATTCCACCTCAAAGTTATCGCTCTTTTTGAGTTCAGCAATAGACTTATAGACACCTTCTGGGAGTGCATCAAAATTGATCAATTTTCGTATATCACGGAATATTGGATCAAGCTCTGGATAATAGGTTTTTATGGCATCGATTTTTTCGAGAGCTTTCTGTCTGCGACCATCACAAGTAACTTCCGAGTTATTCCGGAAAAGCTCTTCTCGCATGTGATCATAGAGTCACTGGAAATTTTCTGTGACAGCAATAGCTTCTTCATTTTCAAGCGACACAAAATACTCAAGAGTCTTTTCAGGTCACGAGAGTTTGATCGTGCCGGATTCGTCAGCAATACCAAAAATAGGTGTATTGCCCCTTCGTGCAAATGAAACTGTAGCAATATCGCTGGCTATGGACCGACCTATACGGACTCTGTGCTTAATGTTCGTAACAATATGCATAGTTTTTACATCGTTTTTGACCGATTCCCAGACATTTTTGTGCTTTTTTTGCCATCACCATTCTTTTTCAGCATTATCTTTCTCTTCTGCTCTTTTGTAGTCTTCAGCAAAGTAATTGTGAAGTATTTCGTCATCAGTGAGGGTCTTAGCATCATCCCCTAGAAGTGCTTGTATCATGTGCATTTTGAGGGTTGAAATAGCTTTTAATTGAGTCTCATCCTCTCCAATATCAGTTGGGAAAAAATTATAAATATAGAGATCGTCAAATACTTTTTTATTCACACGATTGATACGACCGATCCTCTGTATAACTCGAGTGGGGTTAAATGGAATATCATAATTGATAATAATGCCCGCTCGGTGAAGGTTGTATCACTCAGATATAGCATCTGTGGCAATCAGAATATCAAAATCATCTTGTGCTGCACCCTTGTAGCTCGCATCAAAATTTGCTTTTATGATTTCTTTATTCACTAGACTAGAATCAGCACTGGTATATTTCATCACTCTCAATCCTGATTTTTTTGCCTCTTCATAAATAGCATTCGTGGTATCCGCAAATTCTGAGAAAACAATAATCTTTCTGTCTGGCTCTTTTGCCATGTGTCCAGAGATAAGTTGTTTGAATTTATCAAATTTTGGATCTTCATATATAACATCTTCTCCGAACCACATATCATAAACACTCTCTAAGAGACCAATGTCGTGTTCAAGGTCCTCCAAGAGCGTAGATTTGAATTCTTTTGCAGGAATACGAATAGCTCATTTTTCTTCAATTTTAGCAAAATATGTTTCTCGTTCTTCATCAAGCATATCGCTGAGCTCTTCTTCATCCATAAGCTCACCTTTTTTCATTACAATCACATACCCCTGGTTTTCCAGATAGTCCTTTGTTTTTTTTGTTTCTGCAAGGATTTTAGTGAGTGTTGACTTGAAAGCCGGAAGAGAGCTCTCAAAACGACGAACCAAGAGTCGTCGCATAAATTTTGCCACATTTACCTGAGCTTGATCAATCTGTTGTTGTTGTTTTTTTCCTGTTTCACCTAGTAACTCATCATAATCAGTATAACTATCAAAAAAAGTAGACTCCGGAAGAAGATAGGAAACTGTTTTATATCTAGCTCACTCGAGTCCCCTTCATTTTTCCCCCTCATTTGGAGAAATAGCATTAAGAGTATGCTGATATTGTGACGAAAGTTTACCAAGGGGGTATTCGACGAGTTTTGGAGCGTGTACCTTGGCGAAATCAATGCCTTGCTTCTTGAGATCATCAGCATATACGGTTATATCTCTGAGATCCGTACGGGACCTGCGAAGCATTACTGGTCATACAAGCTCACGCAATCTCTGGGCAATAAATTCACCTTCTTTTCTTATCTCTGCATCATCTTTCTGGCTTGCCCGGATGCGTTTCCTAAGTTTCTTATATTTTGTGAATAGCTCTCGGAATTCCACACTCAGATTCTCTACTGTTTGTATAGTTGATGCTCATGGTGTATCGAAGAGCTTTACCAAAGCAAAGAGATCCTTTGGATCATTGTTAAATGGTGTTGCCGTAAGGAGTAATACATTATTTCCAGTACAAATCTGATAAAGAAGGTGATAATTGCCAGTTTCTTCATTGCGAAACTTATGAGCTTCATCTACAATAACGAGCCATTCTTCCCCTGGTTGTTTATTATCATTTTTATATTTCAAAGCCTCTACGAGTTTTCCTGTGGTGAAGACACGGGCGTTGAAATTGAAATCAGACCGATAATCCTCCCACTGATCTGCAAGATGCGGTGGACAGACTATGATTGTTCGCTTCCCGAGATTATGAGCAATAGCTGAACTGATGACGCTTTTCCCGAGTCATACTACATCAGCTATTATTGCACCGTTATACTTATTAATTCTATCAAGTCCAAACTCAATAC
>CAZVRL010000027.1:9053-9944 GCA_964630285.1 uncultured Candidatus Peribacteria bacterium
CTTGTAATCAGCAAATTTCCCAGCAGTACAGGAATTTGGTCCTTTAATTGATTCCTGTGGGATTTCATTCGTAAAAAGCTCTTTTAAGACCCTTAAATAGAGGTGATATGGTGATGGTTTTTGGTAAATAAAAAGTCTCTTTTCAATCTCGGAGATGAATTTTTTATGAGTTCATAAGTCTGCTATAGTTATATTTTCAGAATCGCTCCATGCTTCTTCGAAATATGTACTGTCCACAAGATAATTTTCTTTGTCTTCGTGTATTTTGTTTCGCTCGGATCGAGACACAAGTCATGACCGTGAGAGATTGCTTGAACCCGTGATGACAGACCCGGGATGGAATCAATTATTTGTATGAGAAGGGGCGTAGTGAAAAATAAACAGCTTATCGTGGCGAGGAGTGAGTGATTTCTTTATTTCCAGAGTACCATCCGCTATTTTTTTTACAAATACCTCAAAAGCATTTTGAGCTTCACTATTTTCAAACCAATCTGTATCATTGAATATTTTCTCCAGCGAATCAAAGTATCGCTCTTGCTCTCAAAGTATAGATCCAGCCTGTACTGGAAATGGTCTAACTCCATAAAGATCAGATGGCTCCTTTCGATTAAGAGAGTAAACCATGCTTGTATCTATATCCATGCCCACCAATATACGGATTTTTTTATCGGCAAGTTCTTTGTAGATTTCCTGAAAACCTGAAAAATAAAAATACCCTACAAGAACATCAAGTCTTTCGGTTGCTGGTAAAAATGCTTTCAGAGCATTTGACATGGTGTTTTCACCTTGATTATCAATAGTAGGCATATTATTTTGATAGTGAATTATTGAGGAATACCTGAAAATTTTCTTCCGTTATACGAAATTCTTTGCCAAACTTGTACGCTGTGA
>CAZVRL010000028.1:0-9927 GCA_964630285.1 uncultured Candidatus Peribacteria bacterium
TGAGAGAGGCCTGCAGCAGTAGCGATAGCCTTGATAAGGTCCTGTTTTTTCATAGAAAAATGGGTTAAGAAATACAAGGACATGGCTAGACTATCGATACAAAAACAAAATGCAAGCTCTGAAACCTGATTTTGAAGGGAAAATAGCATTTTTATACTTTACAAAAACAGCAAAAATGTTTAAAAATACAGAAAATAGGAGGCAAAAGTTGAAAAGGGGGTCAAAAAGTGGTAATTTGAGAGAGAAATATGCCAACTCCCCACACTACCCTCCTCGAAATACTCTCCCGTCCAGTCACTGGAGATGCTTCTGAAATACAAGATGCTCAATGAAAAATCATACATCCAACACTTCTAGATACCAAAAAGAAGTCTCTCGACACGGGAATTGGTATAGATGATAGCACCGCAACGCCAGAAGATATAAAAGCAGGAGAACGTATCTATCACGAGGCTCTAGCTTATATAAAAGATGCTATTGCGCCTGCTATGGTGAAAGTAAGCCCTCATGATATACAAGTAAACGATACTTTCTGTAAAACCCTCTTTACTTACGCTTACCCTGACTTTCTCGAATGAAACTGGCTCTCTCCTCTTATCAACTGGGATAGCAAGTTTGATGTTTCGATGTTCATCTATCCAACTGATGCTCAGCAAGTTATGAAGTATCTCAGAAAACGTCTCACAGAACTCCAGTCTGAAAAATACCTCAATCAAGAACGCGGCCTCACTGCCAATCCATATACAGATGCTCAGCTCCAGGATGTAGAAGAACTCCGAACTCTCCTCACACGTGGTTCTGAGAAATATTTCCACTTCTCTATATACATAACACTCTATGCAGAAGACGGGGATAAGCTCACAAAGATGACCAATGATATACAGAATATGCTTCATGGTCGTAACATTCTGACAAAACCAGCACTTCTCAGAGCAGAACAAGGCTTCACGGCAACTGCACCATTTTGTCGTGATGAGGTCTCTGTGTATAGAAATATCTCCACTCGTGGTCTCTCGACAACATTCCCATTCACATCTGCAACACTTTCTCAGGATGATGGGGTGCTCTATGGTATCAATACCCATAACAATTCACTCATTATCTACGATCGTTTCCGAACGGAAAATGCCAATATGGTCGTCCTCGCGAAGTCATGAGGTGGTAAATCTTTTGCAGTAAAACTAGAAATCCTTCGTAGTCTCATGCTCGGCCACGACGTAATCGTCATCGATCCGGAAAACGAATACAAAGCCCTCGTGAATACTGTCTGAGGAAGTTATCTCAATGTGAGCATCAATGCTACTCAACGTATCAACCCTTTTGACCTCCCTCTTCCATTCAAGGATTACGAAAGCCATCCAGGTGATCTCCTCCGTGGTGGAATCATCAGTCTTATCGGACTTTTCAAACTCATGCTCGGAACTATGAGCCCTCAGGAAGAAGCACTTCTCGAAAAGGCTATCGTCACAACCTATAGTCTCAAGGGTATAACCTTTGAAGATGATGATATCACAGGTAAAGAAATACCAGTCATGTCCGATCTCCTCTCAGTCGTGGAAACTATGGAAGGTGCTCAGGGCGTTGCACAACGACTCGAGAAATATGTCAGTGGTGTCTTCGGTGGTCTCTTTACGCAACCAACGAATGTTACGCTCGGTGAAGGACTACAAGTCTACTCTGTTCGTGATCTCGATGAACAACTCCGTCCTATTGCCATGTACATCATCCTCTCTTATATCTGGAATGTCGTTCGTTCTTCAAATCGTAAACGTATGCTCGTCGTCGATGAAGCCTGGAACATCATGCAATACAAGGATAGTGGAAGCTTTCTCCATGGTCTCGTCAAACGTGCTCGTAAATATCATCTTGGAGTCACAACTATCACACAAGACGTGGAAGACTTCGTAAACAGCGAACACGGTAAAGCTATCGTCACCAACTCATCGCTTCAGCTCCTCATGAAGCAGTCTCCAGCTTCTATTGATGCGATGCAAAATGTTTTCAAGCTCACAGATCAAGAAAAATATATCCTCCTCAATGCCCCAGTCGGACAAGGACTCTTCTTTGCTGGAACAGAACATGTCGGTATCCAGATTCTTGCGAGTTATTTTGAAGAAAAGGTTATCACAACAGGTTTATAGTTTTGAGCTTTTCCATTTGTCTGGCTCAAACGGCTTTCCTATAACAATTCTAGGAGTGAGATTGTATTTTAAGAGATAAGCGGATAATTGGTCATCATTAAACGATCTCTGATCATATCCAAAAAAAAGCACGTCTGGTTTTTTCTCTCAAATGATAGCATAGTGGTCGGTGAGAGATCAGAGAATAACTTCATCAGATAGGCCACTTTCTATCACTTTTTGTTTGCGAATCTCTTCTCATTCTCGAGTAGTTTTCCCCTTCAGATCGGATACTGTTTTATCTCTCGCAATAACTGTTATGAGATAATCCCCCTCTTTGCGTGCTTCAGAAAGGTAATATCTATGTCCTGGGTGGAATAAATCAAAAGTCCCAAACGTCATCACCACTTTTTTCTTCATAACCAATCTCTATTTTTTATGAGAAATATCCATGCCTGCATGAGATTTTTTTCATTCTTTTTGATATTCAGTATCGAGACGGAGGAATTCGGTTTCAAAAACTTGCTCAAAAAGAGTCTTTTGTGGCCTCAGAAGAAGGTATATAAATATACCAAGAGGAGTCAAAAAAAGAACAAGAAGTATACTAAAAACCTGAAAAACTATTGAATGAGTCCTATTGGTAATATCTCGTACTACCCACACAACCAGACAAAACCAAACTATGAAAAAATAGACAATTACACTGCGAAAAATAAAGTCCGGATTAACCCAAGAAAGGAAAGTAAGACTAGAGGGAATATTCATATAGACTCGATTATAGATAAAAGTAGACGAAGGCAACCTGGTCCTCTCTTTACAGTGTCATTTTTTTACTACAATGAGGTTTTAATGAAGTGACCAAATCACAACATTACAGAAAAGTGACGCAACATATCTTTTTCTGTTCCTCTGTTTCTCTCAATCCCCTGTTCAGGGGATTTTTTTTAACTTTTTTATTATGCCACTTACCCCAAGATTTCATGAACTTATTGATGAACTAGATCTACCAGAAGCAGCATGGCATTTAAAAAGAACTAATACATGAACAGAAAAACACGCAGACAAAAAAGACATCAGAAATGGCTATAAACAAATTATGAATCTCGTCAGCAACAAAAATAATTGTGTTAATACTCTTCTCGAAAAGGTCGAAAAGGAGTTAGAAAGTATAACTCCTATGGATATCCTTTTAAAACAAAGACAAGAAGCTACTCTAGAACAATGGTGACAACCAGTAACAAATGAATCTGCACAAACGCACTACAATAATACCATACAGACAATAAAAAGAAGATTGATTTTAGAAAGAACAAAAAGGCATGCTGAAACAATTCTTAATGGATGACTCACAGTAATCCAGTGAGGGGGGAAAGACAAAGAACAACATTCTTTTGTAATAGTTAAAAAAATAGAATGAATCCAAAAAGCAGCCTAGCCGGTGTGTTTTTTTCTCCACTCTTGTATTTTTTTGTGATCTCCAGAGAGTAACACTTCAGGAACTTTATACCCCATAAAATCAGCTGGTCGTGTATATTGAGGATACTCAGATTTTCATTCGAGGGCATCCGAAAAAGATTCTTCATGCAAGGATTTCGTATTTCAGACGACGCCTGGCACGAGACGTACGACGGCATCAAGAAAAACCATAGCAGCAATCTCGCCACTACTGACTACAAAATCTCCGATGGAATATTGCTCAAAGGTAAACATCTCAAACACTCGATGATCAACTCATTCATAATGCCCACAGAGTATCAAAAATTCTTCATCTTTCATGTTTTCTGCAATCTCCTCTACTTTTGACTGTTTTAAACGCTCTCATCGAGGTCAGAGATAGATTTTTTTCATCTTATTTTCTGAATCGATACTGGTTATGGCACGATACATGGGTTCTATCTCGATGAGTGCTCCTGCTCATCCACCATACGGTTTATCGTCAACTCTATGCTGTGCCTGGAGAGAATAGTCGCCAAGATTATAAAAAATCGGCTCAAAAAGCCCCCTTTCGCGAGCAATACGCATAATACTCGAATCAAAATACGAGGTAAAAGCGCCAGTAAAGTTGGTAATTATATGGACTTTCATGCTGTTATTGTAATAAAAACAGACAAAAGTCACCCTAAGTTGGTAAATTCGCTAACATCTTTCGTACAAATGGAAATTTTTGTCTAGCAGGCTCAGAGAGTATCTTGCGAGCTTTGTTGAAATCACCCATCTGGACAACTGTAATATCTTTTTTCTTGAGTCACCATGCATTGACTGCTCATTTCGTCGGCACATATAGATCTACACGATTAGGATAATCGATTACAAAGCTTCCATAATCATGCACGGCATAGTATTTACCATCTATGAGCAATTTAGTCCCTGGTGGATATTTTGCCCAGTTAGTCGCACAAGATATGGGATTATTTGGATCGGTACCATTATTATATTTTACAGTTCCATTAATAGCTGTTCATCTTCACCAACGAGTATCTTCGGAATGAGTATAGGCTGATGTTGTTATTCCGTGCAAAACTGTTCCTTCTCGAGCCTTAACAGTTTTACCGAATTCGATTATAGGTTGTTTGATTTCTGCCTTTTTCTGTTCAGAAGTATTTTTTATAGAGAGCAGTTCAGACTCCCATCTTTTTCTAAAATCAGGGCTCTCTTTGAGAAATTTTAAGAGGGCCATGTTTTGTTTTTCTGTACCCCTGTATTTTCCCTTGATTGGTATCTGGAATTCTTGTGAATTTTTGAGAATAAAATTCCTTCTGGCGTCTATATTTACAGGAGCTATGAGGGATTGAGGTGTGAGTTTTTCCATAAAAATTATCACTGAATACGTAATACTTTTCCATCCTTATTTCCTCTGCCTTTCCCATATAAATCATATGTTTCAACTTTCGGAGGGATTTTGTTATTTGGATAACTTACAACTTTTACGAGACCATTAACTGGACTTCATAAAGTAATCACGCTATGCGTTCTTCCAACACCATAATTACCATTACTTGGCTTATCGACAATAAGATGCTGTCCCGCCACAATTCCTGCAATTTGCCCCTCACTCGCGTAGCTGCCGACTCCAATACCTGTTCCTCGATTGATACTTCGCACACCATTAAATCGTATAGGAGCATTATATACGCTACTTCATGTTGTTTTCTTATATATCTTATCAACCCAATCAGTACAGTGCAGGGCACCCATAATATCTCATCGACGACATGCATCGAGCGATGCTGAAACGACACCTTTTGCATTTCCAGCAAGGTTTTGGTCAACCTCAGGAATACTGCCCGGGGTATACCCTTTCTTCAAATCTGCTAATGATCTATCCGATTTATTTGGAGGCAACACACGTATATTCATAGAGAGACCTTTTCATTCGGGCCCAACAGGGTGTTTTGAATAAAAATCTATAACAGGAGTTCCTCATAATCCCCTCTCTTTTGCAGCTCTGGCCTCTGTTACATGACTTCATATATCAACGGCATAGTATTTTTTGCCATTTGCAACTACTATACTACCAAGTGGGATGATATTTGGGTCTACTGCACAAAAACCATACCCGTGGGTTTCTGGGGTGATAGGATTTCCAGATTTATCAAAAAGTGAGACTCATGATTTTGTCTGTCATTTTTCCGTCCATTTATCCACTCATTCTTTGTCATGACTCTTGTCATGCCAATAATGAGTAGGGACAACTTTCTTTTCTTCTCCTCCTTCTGGTACTGATTCATTATTCATCTCTGGTTTATTTTCAGCAAGGAAGGGATTTTTATAGACCTTAAATCAACTTCCATCACCATCTGGACTGGCCTGTCGAGTTGTTTTTATAACACCGCTTCCGGCACTATTTCGAGAAGTTGATTCAATCGTTGTATAGTTACCATTTGCATCTGGTCAACCAGTAATAATAGCGATATGGTCTGCGCCTCACTCTGTACGAATCAGGAAATCACCAGGTTTACCGTCTTTTTGCCCTGCAAGCTCAGATCTTTGGGCAAATCATGAAGCTGTCGTATCAAATCATTCAGGGAGACAGCCTACATCTCTCAAAGAATTGACAACTAATTGTGAACAATCTATGGGCTCTCACGGGACATTGAGTCTTCCTTGTCATCCCATCGAATACGGTCTTCCGAGATATTTCTCAGCTGAACCTATCAATTCATCTCCTGAGGTAGTCTTACCCACTTCAAATCATGGGCCAGAAACACCGTTATTCATATAGTTTACATTGCCTCATTGAGAGTTCTTAGATCCGATATATTTTCTCCAAAAATCCCCCTTCAAAAAACCCGCTTCTTCCATGGCGGCTCCAAATCAGGAGAGCATATCGAGAATAAATCTCAAAAATGGATGCATTTTCGATCTATCTGCTGATTGAAAAGTAGGGTCTTTTTGGAGTTTTTCTGCAGCCTTATTGAGATCTTTTTCGCTCAATCAGGTATTTTCTTCGATAGTTTTTTTGGTTGCTTCTTGGTATGCCTTATCCCCTTCCGCTCCTTCGGGAAAATCACTGCGCTCAACGAAGGGAAACTCATTATTCATCACTGCTAATTTAAAACCATCTACAGAGCCTTTTATACTTTCTGGAACTTCAAAATCAGGACTTAAAAGAATCATCTTTCGGATATCAGGAGATACTTTTTTAAGGTCAAAATCCTTTCCAAGAACATCCACATACTGAGCCAGATTTTTCTCTGCTAAAACTCTCTCTGCTATTTCTAGAGTCGTTTCGCCTCCTAAGTTATCTTTATTTTCTGTCAATGCTTTGAGCGTAAGAGCATTCTGCAATCACGGCTCAAGTCACTTGAGCATCTCTCACGCTGTAGTACCTGGAGGAGTCTTTTGAGCGTCTTCTGTGAGCGCTTTTTCGTAATCCTCTTGCATTTTTTGAGCTTGTTTTTTGAGAGCCAGATTCTTCACTTTTGCCTTTTCTTCAGGAGATAACTCACCCTTTTTCTCTCCTTGTACATCTTTTTGTGCTTCTTCTAAAAAATTGTTTGGAATTTTTTCCACGTCCAAACTTTGGCGGACTATTTCAGTATGAACTGCTTTTTTAGTATCCTTATCAAGACCATCAAGACTCTTATTTTCTGTCACAAGAGCAACTTCTGCTGCATGTTTTTCCTTGAGAGAATCAAGCATCTCTGTTTCAGCTTTTTCTGAAGCTCACTTTTCATCTCATAGATAATGTTCCTCTATTCCTGCATCCTCACTATCAGTATCTGGAGGATTTCATGACGTTGCTTCATACGCATACGTTTCTTTTAAGAAAGTCTTTTTATCCTCTACAGCTTTACGTTTTTCTTCTAGCTGATTCTTTTTTTGCTTTGCCTTTTCTCCCGCATCGGTGACTCTTTTTTTTCTTTCTGTTTTGAGCGTTTCTGAAGATTCTCCTTTCTCTATTTGACTAGACTTAGGCTTCTTTTCAGTCTCAGGCTTCTTTTCAGCAGGTTTATCAGATTTTGGTTTTTCAGCCATAGTTTTATTCTGCCTTATCCTGCATTGAAATGCAAATAATTTGCAAAAAAACAAAACTTCGCGAAGATACCCTCAATATTTCCTCTTCTTTCGTTATGAATCTCGGTATTGTCGGACTTCCAAATGTCGGTAAATCTACCCTCTTTAATGCTCTCACGAAGAGCTATGCTGCAGAAGCGGCCAACTTCCCTTTTTGTACTATCGAACCAAATACTGGTATCGTAAATGTCCAAGATGAGAGACTCACTGCTCTCGCCCACACTATTCACTCAAATAAAATAGTACCCGCTGCCGTCGAATTTGTGGATATTGCAGGTATCGTCCGGGGCGCAAGCACTGGCGAAGGTCTCGGAAACAAATTTCTCGCAAATATTCGTGAAGTCGATGCTATCCTCCAGGTTGTTCGAGTCTTTGAAGATGGTGATGTCCATCACGTAGATGGAAGTGTGGATCCAAAACGGGATATCGAAATCATCAATGCCGAACTCATCATCGCTGATCTCGATACGCTCACAAAACGAAAGGATGGTGATGTAGCAAAAAAAGCTCGAAGTGGTGATAAAGATGCTATAAAATTGCTCGCAATCTATGAGAGAATTCATGAGGCACTCAATCAGGGGAAGCTCGCTATACAGGTGGAGCTTTCAGATGATGAAAAAAAGCTCGCGAACGATCTCCATCTTCTCACGATGAAACCTTTTATCTATGCGGCAAACCTGAATGAATCTGACCTCAAAATGGATGAAAAAACTCTCCGAGAAAAAATAGGCATGACTGATCTAAAAATCCCAGTTGTTCCTATTTGTGCTAAAATTGAGATGGAAATGATGGAATTCGGTCCAGAAGATCGTGCTATGTTTCTCGCTGACCTCGGACTCACAAAAAATCCGGTTGATGAACTCATCAAAACATGTTTTTCTACTCTTGGCCTCCAGTATTTTTTCACGGTCGGTGAAGTCGAAGCACGTGCGTGGACTATTCATAAAGGAGATAGAGCTCCTCAGGCAGCGGGAAAAATTCACTCCGATTTTGAAAATAAATTTATCAAAGCAGAAACGGCAAACTGGAAGGATCTCGTCGATAATGGTGGCTGGGCTGGTGCCCGTGAAAAAGGCCTCGTCCGCATGGAAGGCAAGGATTATATCATGCAGGATGGAGATACAGTGGTATTTAAATTTGGTGGGTAATCCCCTTATTTAGCTCAATGAAACAAGTCAAAAATCGAATATTCCAACATATTCATTTTCTGGTAATTCTCACAAAGTATTATCCATAAAATCAGTTATTTTTAATTTTGAAACTGCGGCATTTATACAAATTTGTTCGAATGCAGCAGTAAGCCGAAGATTCTCAAATGCAGCATTTCCTTGAGAACCTCTAGTTTCAGGATTAATATCCAGTCCTTCTGCCCCTAAACATTCTTTACATTTGAGCTCAATTCTCTTTGCAAGCTCTATCAATGCACATGAAATTCAATCGAGAGTGTTTTCTCTAATTATATCTAATCAGGTTTTTCATTCTACGACTTCTTTAAAAATTCGTCATCTTTTAAGTATGACACCTTCCTCTCTATCTCATTTTTTTTGTAAAGTCTTTGCTATTCGTATCCATGGAGGAAATGATGTAGATTGAGATACTCTTTTTGTTAATTCTCTTCATTGTAAATATTCCTTGTGAGCCCTTTCGTTCACTATATATTGATCTCCTCCGAAATAAGGCATGAAAAATTTTATGCCTTGATGAACAATGTTTCCTTCTCAGTCAGGGCGTACTCAAAGGTCATAGAATTTTGTTCTACCGCATCCTTCTCATCTTCATTCTCATAATAATTTCATTATATTATTTTAATCAGTGAAATAGAAAGTCAATTATTGAGGAATATTTAAAAAACCTCTCCATTTCTGGAGAGGTTTTTATTTTGAAGATAGATAGAATTACTTGATTTCACAAGTAGCACCAGCTTCTTTAAATTTAGCGACGATTTCTTCAGCTTCTTTCTTCTCGATGTTTTCCTTGATAGCACCACCAGTTTCAGAGAGAGTTTTAGCTTCTCCGAGACCGAGACCAGTGTATTCACGAACGAGTTTGATAGTACCAATTTTGTTAGTACCTGCATCCTTGAGGAAAACACCAACAGTACCACCTTCTTCTTCAGCTGGAGCAGCAGCACCTGCAGCAGCTACAGGAGCAGCAGCTGAGACACCAAATTTCTCCTCCATAGCTTCGACGAGCTCAGCGAGCTCGACGATTGTGAGTTTCTCGACGAGGTCGAGTACTTTTTGTGCGTGATCTGACATAAAATTAAAATAAAAGAATAAATATTACGCTG
>CAZVRL010000029.1:0-4527 GCA_964630285.1 uncultured Candidatus Peribacteria bacterium
GGATGGAGAAATAGAACTACTTACCGCATCCTGTGCAAGAACAATTCTCACACGCGCATGCACCAGTATTCTGACAAGCACAGTTTCCCATAGTAAAAATAGTGAGGAGATAAAGTACCTTTGGTATATAACCTATACCTGTGGTATAGGTATACTATTCAGAACAAAACAAAAAGCAAATAAAAATATATCGCTACATCCTGATGCCGCATTTTTCGACGTTTTTCAGAGCAATCTGCCTGAATAATTCGAGCTCATGCTCCGAAAAACTCTCTCAAATAAAGTCTGGACTAAGCGTATTTCCCGAACGATAGTTCTGCAGATAATAGTGTCATGCCCCAGAAATAGCCCGCGTAATATGCTCTATGTCTTCATATGTGTGAATGCCCTTTATCACAGTAGTGCGAAATTCATACTCTGGAAGCCGTGTACGAATTATTTCAATGCTCGCCTTGTAGAGATTGATATCTATTTTTCTTCCGCTCACCACTTCATAGCGGTCGAGAGGATACTTGATATCCATGGCAATGTAATCAACCAGATTTTCAGTCAATAATTTCTCGAGTACTTTCGGTTTACTTCCATTCGTATCCAGTTTCACGAGAAAACCTGTCTCCTTTATCTTACGACAGAAATCAGGAAGATCGGCATGAATAGTTGGCTCCCCCCCACAGATGACGACTCCATCGATAAGTCCTACTCTCATTTTTAAGAATCTAAAAAAAATATTCTCACTAATAAAATCATGAGAGATTTTTTGGATTTTTTCTGGTAAAACAAATTCACTATTATGGCAATATCCGCAGCGGAGATTACATCCTGCTGTGAAAACAATCGTAGCGACCTTTCCAGGATAATCGAGAAGAGTGCATTTTTTTATGCCAGAGAGCATCATATTATTCTCAATATTCTTCTAAAAACTTTGAATTATTCGTCCTATTCTCGTCAAAATAGGTACGAGTATAAAATTCCGATTTTTTCCCATTATTAAATTGACTCACAGGACGATAATATCCCATGACTCGAGTATATATTTCGCACTTGGTTCGAACAACCTCTTTTCCCCTATCGTTGATAAATATTTCCATAGAAAAATAGTAAAAAAATAAAAATGGATTCTATCATTCAGTGCCTGTCACGACTTCCTCGAGAACTTTCATTTTTTTCTCATCTGCCGTATAGGATTCACGGAATTGTATATCATATTTCTTCCCATGATACCCGAGCTCTTCATCGCATTTTGGACAGTAGTCATGTTCGCCTTTAATATAACCATGCTTTGGGCAAATCGAGAAAGTAGGTGTTATGGTGATATAGGGAAGCTGGTAGTTTGAGATGACTTTTTTGACGAGCGCTTTGCATGCTTCTGCATCTGTGATGCGTTCACCCATATAGAGATGAAGAACAGTCCCCCCTGTATATTTACATTGGAGCTCGTTCTGGTACTCGAGTGCTTCGAAGGCATCATCTGTGAAATTGACAGGGAGCTGTGAGGAATTCGTATAGAATGGATTCTCTGAAGTTCCCGATTGTATGATGCTGGGGAGTTGTTTTTGATCTTCTTTAGCAAAACGGTAGGTAGTTCCTTCCGCTGGAGTCGCCTCGAGATTGTACATACTACCTGTTTCCTCTTGGTATCCTTTGAGAATTTCTCGCATGTATTCGAGTGTTTCTATTGAAAATTGCTTTCCCCAGTCTGTCGATATATCCTCCCTTCCCTCAGTAAAGTTTTGAATTGACTCATTCATACCATTCAAACCAATAGTGGAAAAATGATTCCTAAATGAGCGAAGATACCTATACGTATAGGGGTAGAGTCACTTCTCGAGCCATTCTGTGAGGACTTTTCTCTTTATCTCCAGAGAGGTTTTTGCTAAGTCCATGAGATACTTTACCCGCTTACGGAAAGCGATCACATCTCCCCTATTGATGTATCCTATACGAGCCATGTTGATGGTGACAACACCGATAGATCCTGTCATTTCCGCTGATCAGAAAAGTCCATTACCTCTTTTCAAAAGTTCCCGAAGATCAAGCTGGAGCCGACAGCACATCGACCGTACAGCGCCGGGCTTATAGGCCTCTTCGTTCTCTATAATCATATTATTGCCATTTTCATCTTTCACTCTCTTGTATTGTGAACCAATGAAATTCTGAAAATAGGGCAGGCCGTACTTCGCTGTCATTTCAAATATTCGCAATGTATCAGGAGATTCCCAGGGAAAATCTTGCGTGATATTATACGTTGGAATCGGAAAGGTGAATGCTCGTCCTTTGCTGTCTCCGGCAGAATACACCTCTATAAGCGCTCGATTGATGATGGCTCTTTCTGTGTCGAGTTCACTAAATTTTTTAACATATTGTCCTTTGCCATACCCTCCGAGGAAAAGTCCCTTGTCAGCTAAATCTGTAGGACAGGTCCAGTCAAGAGTGATATTGGTGAAAGGAGTCTGGGTTCACCAGCGAGACGGTACATTGAGACCAAAAACAAAATTCTGCATCTGCTGATAAACATATGAATATGTTTTTTCTGTTATATATTTTTCCTTCTCTGTCTCGCTGGAAAAAGAAATTCCATACGTTTCTATATCTTTCCTTATTTCCTCGGTATGTTTGTGGACGAAGGGAGACAAGTAGGTATCAAATGAAGAAAATGCCTGAGCGCCAGCCCATTCATTTTGGAGCGTTCAGAGGAAATTGATCATCTGATTGACCGCTGCCTGCAGATTCCGTGGAGGAGCCGATTCAATACGGTTTGGCATACCATTGAATCCCTCTTCAAGAAGCTGACGAAGACTCCAGCCAGCACAATATCCAGAGAACATATCGAGATCATGGATGTGATAATCTGCATTTCTGTGTGCATTTCCTATCTCAGATGGATAGATATGAGAGAGCCAATAGTTAGCTGTTATTTTTCCAGAGGTATTGAGAAGAAGACCTCCAAGAGAATATCCAGAATTAGCATTTGCATTCACTCTCCAGTCCGATTTATTGAGATATTCATCCATCGTCTTGCCGACTTCGACGACAACTGAACGGTCTGCTCGGGATGTTGACCGTTTCTCACGGTAGAGAATAAAAGCTTTTGCTACTTGATTATGTCCGTATTTGGTGAGAATTTCCTCTATACTATCCTGGATATATTCCACGTCAGGGAGATCTGTTCCTGTTTTTTCCCTTACATGCCTCACAACCTCATCAGTCAATACAGGGATATGAGAAAAATTTTCTCACCCTACTGCCCCAATAGCTTTCTGGATAGCTAGCTCTATTTTTGTACGATCAAAAGTAACGATTGCACCATTCCTTTTTCTCACTTTATAAATGACCATAAAAGATAATTAATACTATATATTGTGTTATAAAAATAACTGGGACACCATATATAGTTTTTTATCGGTTGCAAGGAAATACAAAAGAAGCATATTTCTATGCTTCTTATTTGTTTCGAAATATGATATTAACAATTAAATTCTCCTTGTGTACAAACACTACTGGGATCTTCTTGTTTTTCGCTGGACAAAGTTTCGGAAACTATATAGTCTTCGACTTTACTTGGAGCTTCCCCGTCATGATTCCAGAGATTCCAAGAGTATCTCCACTCATTCCAACCTATTGCGAGATGTTTCACGTAGATACCTTTTTCTGAAAGCATTTTCCCTATTTTTCGTCCTGTCATACAGGCGCTACTATAACAGTGAACAATAATTTCCTTCCCTGGGTTCTCAGCAATTATCTTTTGAAAAGACGTGATGATTCTTTCTTTATCATCATAGGCTGATTTATCAGGAGTTTTGTAAGCAGGTACATTGATGGCGCCAACGATATGTTCATGTCTATATTCTTGCTCGCTTCTAAGGTCGACCAGAATAAAATCATTCTTCTTTTCGGTCATTTTTTTTCGGAGACTGTGGGGGCTGATAATAACGGCATTCTCTGACTCATAAAAATCCTGTATAAATTCATTCTGGTTTTTCTCAAAGAGGTTGTCCAAATAAAAAAATCCAGAAACTGATACCACCAAACTCACAATCAAAGACACAATAATAGAACGCAGCATAATAAAAGGGTAAAGAATTAATCTAGACCGAGAAATTGTGTGCACTATTAATTTATCTGTCTATGCGGATGTAATTGTAGGTGAATTCTTGTTTTTTCAAAACTAAATTCCTTTCCCCAAAATTAAATTCCTCGCAACATATATCATTCACCAGCAAGTTTTTGGACAACTGTTTCTTGAACTTTGAGAGCTTCTTCGTCTGTAATAGTCTTCTCTGGATTTCTGATCAGAAGAGACACGATGACTGATTTTTTATCGACACCGATATGTTTTTCATCGCGGTAGATTTCAGTGACTCCGATATCAGATACCCACTCGTGCGACTCACG
Organism: uncultured Candidatus Peribacteria bacterium; assembly: GCA_964630285.1. Classification (GTDB taxonomy): domain Bacteria; phylum Patescibacteriota; class Gracilibacteria; order BD1-5; family JAGOOR01; genus JAGOOR01. The sequence continues at coordinate 4,393 of CAZVRL010000029.1, forward strand.
GACGAGCTTCACAAGAGTAGCAACGGGTGTTGTTTCTGGCATGATGAAATTGAACTCTCGGCGTGTGCCTGGGAATTCGATAAGTGGTATGAATTTGATAGCTCGGTGAAGTGCTGGCATCTTCACGATCTCAAA
>CAZVRL010000029.1:4627-9814 GCA_964630285.1 uncultured Candidatus Peribacteria bacterium
TGCGGTAATTGTTTGCGACGAGTTCGAGGAGGTTCTCAGCCATATGAGCACGGAGATGTGTCCTATTTTCTGTTGTATTGTGAATGATAGCTGGTTTTTTATCAGAGAATCGGGTGAATCTCTCATCCAGTGTAAAAGGATATGTATAGGCATCAAAATATCCTCTGTCAGCAAAAAATCCAGTAATACTCCGAGTGATAGCATCATGAGACTCGACACGAACAGTTGCGAGAGGTCCAGGTAATGGCTGTCCCTGGATTGTTTCGTAGCCAATATGTCGTGCGACCTCTTCGACTACATCCTCTGGGATACTAATATCTCCAGTATCTCTCCAAGAAGGAACTGTGACAGTGTAGATTCATTTCTTTGATGCCACTTCAAAACCGAGACGTGTGAGTATACCCTGCACTTCTTTTTCTGGTACTTCTTTTCCGATTTTTGCTACGAGCATCTCATGAGTGAGAGTGAGTTCTGATGGAGTGTGTGAGGTAGTCATAACCGACTGCTTCCCTTCAGTGACTCCTGGTACAAAAAATGCGAGGAGTTCAGCGTATCGTACTTGAGCGCGATGAGGACTTGTTCTGTCGACTCATTTTTCGAATCGCATAGAGCTATCAGTACGGATACCGAGACGTTGAGATGTTTTGCGTACTGTCACAGGATCAAATGAAGCAGACTCTACATAGATACGGCGAGTTGTCTCGGTTGTTCCTGATGATTTTCCACCCATGATACCTGCGAGAGCGAGTATTTGTTTCTCATCGACGATCACGAGGTCCTCTGGAGTAAGTGTATATTCCTTTCCGTCGAGACCAGTAAACATTTCTCCTTTTTTTGCCATACGAAGAGTGATGTTTCCGGCAATGATATCAGCATCAAACACATGCATTGGTTGGCCTATTTCCGTCATCACCATATTCGTGAGGTCTGGGAGGAGTCCGTGTGTTCCTTGGTTTGAACGAAAGAGTACGGTCTGCACGAGAAAAGGCGACAATGGAAGCTCTGGAAGTATATACTCTGTGAGGAGATAGTTCACCACTGCTTTTGACTCAACTTTTACAGCAAGAGCGTTTGTATCCTTGAGGGGTTTGAGAGGCGCATACGAAAAATCAGCTTTTTCGATGCAGGCTATCTCACGAGCATTTCAAACCACAGAAAAGAGATCAGGACGATTGGTGATAAATTTGTTATCGAGATCAAAGACAACATCATTCATGGCATAGTCGATATCTCCATCATGTCCTGGGAACGAGAGTGTGAGCTGACCGAAAGGTTTTCAGAGGTGTTTCTCGAGCGTTTTTTCATCCCATACAGTCTCAAGAGGAAATATCCCTTCTGCTCTCGCTGTTTGAAGCCCGAGTTCATCGAGACTACAAATCATACCGCAACTATCGACACCTCGAATAGCTCGGCGAGCTATGACGAGGCCTCCTGGTAGGTGGGCATGTTCGAGCGCTACTGGGACATATTTCGCAGTTTTCGCATTTGCTGCACCACAGACGATTTCGTGCTCTCCACACTTCCCTGCATCCACCTGGACGAGTCAGAGCTTGTCAGAATCTGGATGAGGTTTCCAATTGAGGACTTTCCCGACCACGATTCTATCATCATAGAGATAGCTATCGATACCTTCTACTTCAGCAGTATAGGTAGAGTAGGTATGAGAGAATTTTTCGAGAGATTCTGGAGTGTATGCTGGGACCTTGGTCCAGTGACGTGCCCAATTGAGAGAGATTTTCATACGATAGAAAAAAAGAACTGATGTAAGTATAGAAAAAAAGGGCTATATGCAAGGCATCTCACTCCATTTGCATCCCCGAAAACAGTAGGATAAAATATATCCATGAGTTCTAAAACTCTCCATCTAGAATTCGGAGATAAAACACGGCATCAGGTCAATACTGATGAGCTTATTGCAACGCTTCCGGGAGATACAATAGGCGAAAAAGTAACTCGATATGTTACAGAAGTTCTTCGTCCGGAATTTCAAGACATAAACAGCACTGTAACCTCAAAAGAAGGTATCGAGGTAAGCACGCAAGATATACAAAAAATACAATCCCTCAGAAATAAGCTCATAGGAGCAATTCTACTACAACGCACAGAAACAAATATCCCAGAAAAACAATCAATACAAAAAGAACTGGAACCCATATTGGAATCAGTAGCTCTGCTCTACAGCAGCATGCTCGTGGCGTATTGTCATTCGGAGATCGACGAACTCAATAAGCTCAAAGAAAAATTCTGGCAAGAGGTCGAATCACGACATTATGGCACATCCCACTTCCATAGACTCATAGATGGCGCAAAAAATATAGAAACAATAGCCCGAGGTCTATCAAGAAAAAATATCCGAGAGAGCATACTCGAGCAATGTGCCTCAATAAGAGCTGCCTATAAACAAATTACTGCTTATAACGATGACTATCGTAACAGAAGGGCTCGACACCAAGACTAATTATTCCTGAACTGCTGTTATGTCAGCCTGGTATTCAGCTGAACAACCAGCGTAGAGAGCTATTTCTGAGAGAGGACGTTCACCTGCAACACGACCGACCATGTAGACCGGACGCTCTATGAGTGTTTCATTTGGGCCATCAGTGAGGACCGTGAGTTTCACGAGTTTCTCGTATTCTGGAATATTGGAAGCGACGAGTTTTTCTGTTTTTTGTTTAAATGCTTCAACATCTTTGAGAAGTTCTGGCTTATTCGCTTTGACTGCGTCAGCATAAATATCAGTTGTACTTCGAACTTTTGTAAGCTCAGTATTGAAGAGATTGGTGATAGCTTCTTTTGGAAGAGCCTTGATAGAAGCATCTGGAAATTGCCATGTAGGATAGCTCGCTATATCTCGATCACTACATTCTTTTGCTTGGCCAGAGCCAACCGCACATTCGAAATAGGGCATATCTTTGACTGATTTTCCAAACATTTTTTTCTGAGAAGCGCAGTGTGGACACCAAGAAGCACCAAACATCACTGTCTGACTCTTTTGGAGACAGGCAGTCAGATTTGAATAGTCCTTATTTGTCGCACCGCACGAAGCGAGCAAAAGAGATACCGAGGCGATGATGATAATTTTTTTCATAGAGTGAGGATTAAAGAGTGTAACAGGGTGATTATAGTGAAAAGAAGGAAAAATCCTCTTTTTAGACTTTGTCTTTTTTCGGTTTATATTTATAGGGAAGGTACAATATCTGAAAAACGTGCAAAAACGAGCACATCAAGGAAGTAAAATTTTGAATGAAAGGAGCTTACGGCCTGTAAGTGACTGAGAGAAAAATGAAACTGACGACGAGGTCCGAAGTTTTTCCGCGTTTTTTCCTAGCAAGATGAGCAGGTATCGCATCCCCCGCCAGTACTACATGTCCCGCATGATGTTTTATTCTGAGACTCTCCCCCAAAGAGAGAGATAAAAAGACTCGTGATCTCTGTCTGTTCTGGTATGACGCCCTCGAATATCATATCGCGAAAATTGATAGATTCTTCTTCGATGCAGAGCGCTGGGACAGTTGTTATTTTCATCTGTTCACGGTATTCAGATGTGTCATAGACTTCCACAGTTGTATGTGACAAAAGTCCAAGCTCCTCGAGGGAGGCTTGGACTCTTGATAATAGTGTATCTGTATCTGGAGATGTTCCGACAATACGGATAAGCATAGATTATTCTGATTTTGCGTCAGCAGCTGGAGCCTCAGCTCCTTCTGCACCTTCTTCTTTCTTCTCAGTGAGTACCTCAACTTCTTTTGGTAGCTCATCTGGGACATATTCCTGGAATTCTGAAGCGATAACAACAGCATCTGTCTCTTCATTGTTGATGAGATCGTGCTTTTTTGCATCGAGACCGAGATCTGAGATATGGAGAGAATCACCGACTTTTTCAAGTTTTGAGATGTCGATGGTGAGCTCTGCTGGGATATCAGCTGGGAGACATCGGATTTCGATATCCTGGAGTACGTGATCGATGATAGCACCATCACGAGCAGCCTGAGATTCACCAACCATCTTGATTGGAACAGTAACTGTGAGCTTATCAGTAGCGCTGACAGCGAGGAAATCTACGTGGAGAAATTGTCCAGAAACTGGATGAATATCTACATCGTGGATAATTGCCTGATGTTTTTTACCGTCAACTGAGAGATCGATAATATGAGAGTAACCAGCTTCGCGGAATACGCGGAGGAGGTCAGAAGTATCGACTGAGAGTGGAGTACTTGGGCATTTTTTGCCGTAGATAACACCTGGTACAGAACCTTTGCTATCAGAGTTACCACGGATAGTTCGGAGGTCTGTTTTGGGATCACGAGTGACCGCTACTAAAGACAACATAATAAATAAATGAAAAATTAAATATCAAGCATACGGGAAATACCCTTCAGCTCAATGCGGGGATTATATGAATCACGTCGATAAGTCAATTTTTTGTACGAAAGTCTAGAGCCATTCCACTTCTATCCCCCGACCTCGCACGAGCTGGGCTCGGAATGGCTCGAGAAATGAGAGCATATTAGATGAACGAATTAGTATTTTTTGACGGTGTTCTCCTGCCCTTTTTTCAAAGAGAAGATGATCGTACAAGACTGTTGTATCGGTAGTTTTTTTTGCTGCTTCTATCATAGACGAAGCAGTACTCGCTATACGTTGTTTGACGACAGATTCACTCGAATCACTGATATAAATAGTAATCATCTGGGTCAGTGGTGGCAGATGAAACTGTTTTCGCTCTGCAACTGTTCTCTGAAAAAAAGAGCGAAAATTACCACTCGTGACATCAGCTATGAGAGGAAGCTTCGGTGAACGTGTCTGGAGAATGATATCCTTTGAACGTGAGAAAAAGTGCCGAATCTGCTGATACATACTCTCTTCGATGTCATAGTCAGGTACAGCCAGGTCTGACTCAACAAGGAGGAAAACTGTCAGTCCGAGATTTTCGATAGGAAGAGAGGAGATTTTTTGGGTACCGATAAAAATATCGTATTCGAGGAGTGTTTTCGGTGTTACTTTGTGGAGGTCTTCAATCAGCAATATTTTTGCTTCTGGTAAAAGCTCTCGGACACTCACGTCAACTGACTGAACACGTGTCCCGCTCTGTACGAGATGATACGATTGGCATTTTGGGCATACACTCGGAACAGATCATTTTGCCTCACAAAAGTGACAAAGGAGACAGTTTTCTGGCTTTGTATG
>CAZVRL010000030.1:0-9190 GCA_964630285.1 uncultured Candidatus Peribacteria bacterium
AACAATACAACAGGAATTAGTGGAGTTGATGGAATAGATGGAATTGTGAACAATACAACAGGAATTAGTGGAGTTGATAACTGAATAACAAATATTGGAACAGGAGCTGGGACCTATTCTATTTCGTGATCAGTTATTGGTGAAGGAACTGATATTTCAAATGTTCCTGTTAAATTAATGTATAATGGAAGTGAGATTACTACAACCACTGATTCATCATGAAGATATTCCTTCAATGGACTTGCAGTCGGTGCTTATCAAATTAAACCAGAGAATAAAGATCCTTATGTTTTCTATTCTGCTACAGCACAAATAACAGATGCCAATGTCCAAGGTCTCGACTTCTCTGGTATTAATATAAAAAAAGTAGATGATTCAAATATTGCTGAACTACTCAGACGCGGTACTGAGACAACAGGAACAGAGGATGGTGGATTCTCATCTCTCAACGATTGGATTACTAGAATCACTACTGGAGACTTTACCAGTGGATCTGGAACTGGCACTGGAGAATATGACGAGTTTGGGAATCTCACGAATGATGGAAATGACTATCGTAGTATTTTTTCAAATAACTCTCTTTTTCAACTCCTCAGTAGTGGCTACCTTCCCTTCTCTCAATCATATTCCCCTATCGCGCTCTCTCTCATAACAAAATTTGCGAACCAGAATGCAATTTGTGGAAATGGTATTGCTGAAGAAGGTGAAACTTGTGATGATGGAATCAATAATGGTAAAACAGGACAATGTAGTTCTGATTGTCTCTATCTCTGAGAAGTAAAATTTACAGGTTACGGGCTGAATTCTAATACATTTGGTAATAATCCTCAGAATGCTCTCTGAAACAAAAATGTTGCAGGCATCATAGGTACTTTTCAACGAACAGGTAACACCGTTAGCTCAGCTGTACAGTGAGGAATGGATATTGTAGAAAATGGCTTTGAGGCAATCTGAGATACTCTCGATAGTGCTCAGGAATGGACAAAAGATAAAATCATAGAAAACACCTCTCCTCGTACACGAAAAATTCTCAAACAAACAGCTGCTGTGGCTGAAGAAGTGGCCAAATACTCTGTTATTGGGGTTACCTCTCTTCTCTGAGTCGCTGCCGCTTCTATGCAAGTAATGGTGTACAAGAGTCAATGGGCAAGCTACACTGTCCAAGAATGAGATACTCTCGATTCTATTGGTAACAAATTTACAATGACAGAACGTGCTATGAAAGCAAGAAACTGACTTCTCAAAAAATGAGCGCTACGACCTGGAATGAAAATCAAGGTACGTAATAGACATTTTATAGAAAAAGATTACCTTGATCAACTCAAGAGCGTCCTCAAAGATGGTCTCGAAAAAAGACACTATGGTCGAATGGCTGGAAAAATCGATAAAATGTTTGCAAAGAAATAAAAAGTAGGGTAGAGTAGTTATATGCCAGAAACTACGACTCAAACAGTCCAGAATCTCTTTCCTACCGTATCAGCTGATTCGCCATTAACCGGATCTCCTCTGAGTGGAGGGCTTCCTGACACAACCAACATGTCTCAGGGTGAAAAAGACGCTATTATGCGTCAGATTCATCCCATATTCCTCACAACTCATTCAGAAGAAAAAGCACCTATACAACAGGGAAATTTTGATAAATTTCTTGGGTTCCTTCGTTTGTGCTTAGAAGGTTTATTGAAATTAGTAGATATCGTTGTTGATGCTGCCATACAAATAGCTCGTCTCGTTGTCTGGGTGGTTGCTATTGCAGGCGTACTGATAGTAGTCACTCTCATGACAAATACGACAGATAAATTTATTGACCTGCTCAATAGCTCCATCTTCCCTATTATGGGACTGGAAACTAAAATCCAAAAAGTTGGACCAACTGATCCTGTTATTACCTTGCCGGGCAAAAAACCAGCCAATACTGTACTGGAAGAAGAAATCGTTGACGATACGGCAAATCTTGAAAGCTCAGTCACTGATATGCCAGCGCCACAGGATGAACAATCAAGCATCGCAGATGCGGCTGAACAAGCGCGCCAAGAGCTCATAAAGGCTCGTAGAGCTCGTGCAGCCTCTACTGAAACAATTGCTGAATAATTTTAATAGACTTCTCGTGGTTTGCTACCATCAGCAGGCCCTATAATGCCCATCTCTTCGAGCGCATCCATGACCCGGGCAGCCCGAGCGTAGCCAAGCTTTAATCTTCTCTGAAGGAGCGATGTAGAGGCTTTGCCACTAGAACGAACTACTTCTATAGCTTGTTGAATGATAAAATCGTCATTTTCATCAGCATTTCCGTCACCATTTATATCGCCAGGTCCTTCGTGCTTCTGACCTTCCACAATAGTCATATCATACATATTTGCTGCTGTATCTGCATCAGTGTGCATTTTGATAAAATGAATGATGGCTTCGACTTCTTCAGTTTTTACAAATACACCCTGGACTCTTTCTGGTTCCATAACACCACTTGGGGCATAGAGCATATCTCATCTTCCGAGAAGGTCTTCAGCTCAGACTCGATCCAGAATGGTTCGAGAATCAACCTGAGAAGCCACTGTAAAGGCTATACGACTTGGTATATTCGCCTTGATGAGACCCGTGATAACATCCACAGAAGGTCTCTGGGTTGCTACGATGAGATGCATGCCAACTGCTCGAGCCATTTGGGCAATACGAGCAATGGCGTTTTCTACTTCTTTTTTATTTCCACTCATCATGAGGTCAGCAAGCTCATCAATCACAATGACAATGGCTGGCATTTTTTCTTCTTTTCAGACTTTGGCATTGTATTCACCGAGGTTACGTGTGCGAGCCTCTGTGAGGAGGTCATATCGGCGTATCATCTCTGCCACACACCATTTTAGAGCATTGAGGGCCTTATCTGGATGATTGATAACAGGAGCTAAAAGATGTGGTATACCATTATACACCCCAAGTTCTACACGTTTTGGATCGACCATAATCATACGGAGTTCTGCTGGTGAATTTCGGAGAAGGAGAGATATAAGAAAACCATTCATTCCTACAGATTTACCGGAACCAGTCTGCCCCGCTATCAATAAATGTGGCATATCTTTCATATCACAAACAACAGGGTCACCTGCTATACCAGATCATACACACATGGCCAATTTTGAAGTATGTTTGCTGAACTGTGGACTTTCTACGATTTCACGAAGACTCACGACATCTCGCCGATCATTTGGAACTTCGATACCGACGAGTCCAAGGCCTGGAATCGGTGCCTGGATACGTATATTTTTCGCTTTGAGAGCCAATGTGAGGTCTTTTTTAAGTGCTTCAATTTTATTCAATTTCACACCTTCACTCGGTTTTAGACGGTATTGTGTGACCGTCGGTCACACCTCAAAGCCAGCCATAGAGACCTCTATACCAAACTGAAGAAGCGTTCGCTCAATAATAGCAGATTGTAATTCAATTTCTTCTCGTGTGAGAGGTTTACCTTTTGGATGATAGGTTAATAGATCACTTCGTGGATATTGCCAAGACCCCTGAAATGGTTTTATGTCTCCGTGTTTGTCTGTTGAAACATTTTTAGTAATGATAGGAACTGAACGAGTGGTAGCTCCTGTTTTTGAGAGCAAGCTCTGATTTACAACTGGTTTTGTTTCGAGAACAGAGCCTCGATTTCTGAGTTTCTCAAAGAAGCTTGGTCCTTCACTGCTCATATTTTGAGCATCAGCAGGTTTTTTTCATGAGAGCTTCTCGATCTTACTTTCGAGCTCCTCGTTACGGCTTCGTAGTCTCTTTTCTTCTTTTGGAGAGAGCTGTTTCTTTTCTTCCTGCCGCTCACGAATAGAGTCAGAAAATGTATTGAGCATCTCTATTTGTTTTCGATATGCATACCCCCCTGCTTCACCGAATTGAGAAATGATTTTCCTATAAGAGACATGAAATAGGAGATAGAGTGAAAAAAATAAAAACCCAAATAAGAGTGTGAGGGCTGGGATTTTATCAAACCAAGTAATAAGAGGACCATGAATGTCGAAGAAAAAGTTTTTTCCGCCATCAAAATAACTCCAGAGAGAAACGCTCGAGATCCAGAAAAAGAGAAGCCCCAATCCCCTTCTCATATCAAATGCACTTTTCCCAAAAACCATATGTGCTCCGACAAGACAGGATATGGGAGAGAAAAACCATCGAAAATACGGTCAAAAGAGAGGCGAAAGAGCTTGTTCGAGGTATTTTTTTTGAGCGAAGAATACTAAAATAGCAGCAAATATTAGCAAAAATCATACCGCCATTGTTTGAGTTGTTCTGGAGAGTCAGAGAGTGTTTTTTCTGCGTGCCATAAAGAAAAGGAATGTGTCCAGTATACGCAAAAAAAATGTTTTTCTAGCTCCCCTTCTTGTCTCATGAAAAAAGGAGGTATAATCAGGGTACTTATTTTTTACCCAACACGTATGTACTCACTCAATAGAGCACAACTCATCGGAAATGTGACAGCCGATCCAGAAGTGCGAGCACTGCCAAGTGGTCAGAGAGTTGCCAATTTCTCTATCGCCACAAACCGTCGTTATACGGATAGCGCTGGTGTTCAGCAAGATGTCCCCGAGTATCACAATATTGCCCTCTTCGGGAAACTCGCTGAAATAGCGGAACAATACCTCAAAAAAGGAAACAAAGTCTATCTGGAAGGTCGAATTCAGACTCGTTCATGGGAAGACCAATCAGGTCAGAAAAAATACAAAACTGAGATTGTGGGCGAACAGATGATTATGCTCACTCCAAAAGGTGGCTCAGAAGGAGGGGCTCACTTTGGAAAGAGCGAAGAGTCTCACGAAATCCCAGCTGTTCACAGCACTATACCTCCTCAGGAAGAAAGAGTATCTATCGAAGATGTGCCTTTCTAGAAACAATTAAACAATAAAAAAAACCTCTCATTTCTGAGAGGTTTTTTTGAGATATAATAATTATTCTCCAGCTTTCTGAGAATTTGCGAGCGCTTTTGTACCACCTTTTTTGATAGGAACGATTTTGCACTCTACGTGCTTGCGAACGTTTGGATGATTATCAAATCTCTTGTACTTCTTTGTCTTGTCCATATCAAGAGGATTCATTTTGAGATAACCACATTCTTTCCCTGATTCGAGAGAGATAAGCTTGAATTTTTGACCTTTTCCTTTTGCCATAAAAATACATTAAATATAGGGAAATATGTGTGGATTATACAAAAGAGTATTATTTTGCAAATTTTTATTGCATTTTTATACCTTGTTTGAGCATTGCTTCATGAACACTATGTGCTGCGAGACATCATTCTGCTGCAGACATAATGGTCTGACGAAACTTTGCCGATCCGGTCGTCACATCCCCTGCCGCATAGATACGGTCATTCGTACTTTTTTGATGTTGATCTATCTTGATACAGCCCTCCTCATCGATTTCAACACCGAGATTTTGGATGAGTGCAATACTCGGAATAGATCCAACAGCAATAAAGATACCCTGTGTCGGAATAACTCTTCCATCTTTGGTCGTAACTGATTCTATGGCAAATTGACCATTTATTTCAGCCACTTCGGTATTGTAGATGATTTCCATATTTGGCTCGTCTTGCACCTTTTTAACCCATATTTCTTCTGCTTTTGGTTTATCTTTTCGGACAAGGATTTTGACTGTTTTGCAGAGGTGTGCGAGATAGAGAGCTTCTGTAAAAGAAGAATCCCCACCACCAACAACGATGACATCTTTATTGCGAAAGAAATTCCCATCACATGTCGCACAGTAGGAAACTCCGGCACCGAGAAGCCTGTCTTCACCAGGCACATCGAGATGACGGTAGGCATTACCAGTCGCGTAGATAATAAAATCACAGGTATATATTTCTTTGCGAGCGGTAGTCACTTGCAATACTTTTTCAGGCAACTCTTCTATAGCTACAACTGTATCATAGCTTACCTCTGAGCCAGATATTTTCGCATGTTCTTCAAATCGTTTCATGATATCTCCACCCGATTCACTGATGGTGCCTGGATAATTTTCTACACAATGAGACGTAGCAAGGGCTCCTCCTGGTTGAGCACCGATAATGAGATTGCGAATACCATAACGACTCGCGTACATACCTGCAGGCAATCCGGCAGATCATGTACCGATAATAATGAGAGGATAGTGTTTCATGAAATCTTTATTTTTTAGTGTGAACTGGGGTCTTATTATACTCGTGATACAGCTCAAATGTGTAGAGAATAGCAAAAAGCTGGATAATAATATTTATTGCTGACTGGAGAATCATGGAAACGAATGCACCTATGGCAAAAATAGCTGTTATAAACATGGAATCAAAGACTGAATCTGGCAAGAACGAAAGAGTGTATTGTGCTCCGCTCTCGAGACCAAATATAATCATGCTCACAAGCATGATAGCGAGCCCAATTAATACAAAATTTCAGAGCGTCTTCCACCATCTGCCTCGTACCATATTTCGTGACCCCTCAGTTGCAGCAAAATAGCGCTTACTTTCAAAGAAATAAATAGGAAAAGTAAAAGCAAGTGATATGCCCAGAAAAACAAATATAGCACCTCAGAGAATAACCGGAAGAATCACTAACATGTCATATATATAGATACACACAACGGCAAGTACAGCTGTCACGATAAATGTAGTAATAAAATATACTGACGTTGCCAGGCCTGTTCCAGCCCAAGACCACATACCTCTCCATTCACGAAGTAACGAAGAGAAATTAAATTTCTTTTTTTGTGCCATATGAGCAAGTCCGAGACGTGCGAGATAAGAACAAGTCAGTTGAAACAAGAGAAATGCAAGAATAACAAGTAATCATCCAATCAATCCAAGCACGATAGAAACTGGGTTAGCAAACCGTGTTATAAGTGTCTCAAGCGTACTGGGATTTGAGAAATCAATTCCCATTCTCGGCATGACATACGCGGTGCAGAAAATCGCACAGAGAGCGAGAGCAAAAAATACCAGCGTTGGAATAAACTGATAGAGAAAAACGATTCCTGACATTTTCGGATGAGTGGAAATAAGCTTCCACGTACGTGTAACAAGAGAAGAAAAAGATGTATTCATAGTAGTACAAATTATAGGGTCAACAGACTGATTGCAAATTTTTTTATTGGCATTTTTCTGTACATTGTCAACATATTCTCTCTTTGTGAGCGTTATTTTTTTTCTACTCTAGGGGCATGTCAAAAAACCTCGTCATAGTAGAGTCTCCTGCAAAAGCAAAGACCATAGAAAAGTATCTCGGAGCTGATTATACAGTCAAGGCATCGGTCGGACACATCCGAGATCTAGAGAAGAAAAAAATGGGTATCGATATCAAAAATTGATTTACTCCTACCTATATAATAGATGAAGATAAAAAAACAGTCGTCTCTGGTCTCAAGAAGCTCGTAAAATCTGCAGAAACAGTCTATATAGCTACCGATGAAGATCGCGAATGAGAAGCTATCGGATGGCATCTCTGTGAAGCTCTCGGACTCGACCCAAAAACGACAAAACGTGTCACCTATACTGAAATCACGAAGAAAGCCATCGAAGCAGCGCTCAAAAATCCACGTACACTCGATATGGATCTCGTCTACGCTCAACAGGCACGAAGAATTCTTGATCGAATTGTTGGTTTCGAAGTCTCCCCTATTCTCTGGAGAAAAGTCCCAAGCACGACCACACTCTCAGCAGGTCGGGTACAGTCAGTCGCCGTTCGCCTCATCGTCGATCGTGAAAAAGAAATCGAAGCATTTGTCCCAACAGAATCATGGAAAATGCGTGTGAAGCTCGATAAAAATGTCATTGCTGAACTCTCAAAAGTAAAGGGGAAAGCTCCAAGCATCAAGACACAGAAAGATGCTGAAACATTTTTGAAGCAATTTGGAGAAGGCGCTGAAGTGAAGCCAGGTGAAAAAGAAAAAACACTCGTCGCATCACTCAATCAAAAATATGGATTTACTCTCGAAGATGTCGACACAAACGAGACATTTCGTATGCCGGGTGCGCCATTTACGACGTCTACGCTCCAACAAGAAGCGAGTCGAAAATTGGGATATGGTGTAAAGAAAACTATGACGATTGCTCAGATGCTCTACCAGAATGGTCATATCTCGTATATGCGAACGGACTCCGTTAATCTCTCAGCGGAAGCTATTGCAGGATGCCAGAACTATATCAATAGTGCATACGGAGCAAATTATAGTCTCCAGGAAGGTCGAAAATTTGCCACAAAAACAGCAAATGCTCAGGAAGCACACGAAGCTATTCGTCCGACACATATAGAAAATGATCCCGTGAGCATCAAACTCGATGGTGACGATCTCCGTCTCTACAAACTCATCTGGGAGCGAACAGTCGCCTCTCAGATGCAGGCAGCAAAAGTACAAACAACAACATATACTTTCGTACCAAAAGATATCGATCAAAAATGGCAAACAAAAGGTCAGGTTATCCTCTTTGATGGTTTTCTCAAGCTCTACGAAGAAGGTACTGACGATGAAGAAGAGAAAGAAGGTGAAGTCACACTCCCGATGATTGCAAAATGAACTGAGCTCGACTCACAACTTTTCACAGGAACTCAGACATTTACGCGTGCGCCGGGTCGATATACAGAAGCGACGCTCGTCAAAAAACTCGAATCAGAAGGTATCGGTCGTCCATCAACCTATGCTTCAACGATTTCAACGATTCAGGATCGTGGTTATGTCGAGAAAAAACAAAAATACCTCTTCCCTACTTCCCTCGCCCGCATTGTCACAGAATTCCTCGAGAAGAATTTTGCACAGATGATTGATTACAAATTCACTGCTAATGTCGAAGAAGAATTCGATAAAATCTCTCGTGGCGAAGAACAGTGGCAAAAAATGCTTAAAACGTTCTACGACGGGTTTCATCCTCAGGTAGAAAATGCTGGTGGATCTGAGAGAGTCACAGGTGAACGTATCCTCGGTAAACATCCAAAAACTGGCGAACAAGTCTTAGTCCGTATGGGACGATTTGGTCCATGTATTCAAATAGGTGAAACACCTCCAAAAGGAAGTGATGAGAAAAAACCAACCTTTGCGAGCATTCCTGCAGGAGTTGATATGGAAACTATCACGCTTGAACAGGCACTCGAGCTTTCTGCCCTCCCGCGTATTCTCGGACAAAAAGACGGACAAGATATCAAGGCTGCTATCGGAAAATTTGGCCCCTATGTCAATCTCGAAAAAA
>CAZVRL010000031.1:0-7198 GCA_964630285.1 uncultured Candidatus Peribacteria bacterium
GCGAGAAGGGGGATTTCAGAAGGGAAGGGAATCATCGATGATTCGATGAGCATCATGACAAATAAAGCTGTATAATCAATGGTCTGAAAAAGCTGGAATATATATCCATAGAAAACTTCAAGCATGTACGGTATGTGTTAATTTTTAGCAGTTACTTTGAAAACTTTCTGAATCCCATTTGGTATGACATCTACCTCAAAGACGATAAGTTCATAGTTACCAGGTTGTTTGAGTTTGAATCCACCAGTAAATGTATGTTTTCCTTTATCAGCTGCAGTGAATGTATATGATTGTTGAGTATTTGGGAAGATGACATCGGATTCGAGATTATTGGTATCAAAATAGATAGTACCGAGATAGTTTGTCAGAATCTGGCCAGCACTGTTCACAGCAGAAACGGTCATGTCAAATGGTGTATTTATTTTGGCTTCTGCCGGAGCACTGATGACAAAATCAGCGACTTGTGTGGCGTTCTGGTTTGTGACGGTACTCACATAGCCATCAGTGGCTGTAATGGTGATTGTTTTGATGATATCGAGGCCGCTGTCTATCTCATAGATATCGATTTCATATGTTCCAGCTTGTTTGATGGTGACGCTTTTGAAAGTCATGACTCATTTATCAGTAGGTGCAAAAGTATAGCCCTCATCCGTGATTCCGAGAGAGAAATTACTATAACTTCCCTGTAGGAGGTCGAAATAAATTGGACCTGCATAATTTGTTACTGTATTACCATTTTTATCGAGTGCTTTGACTGTGATATCAAATGGTGTGTTGACTTTGACTTCTTTTGGAAAGGTCACGGCAAATGAATTGAGTGACCCGACAGTCGTTGGAGCTGGTGTGGTAGGTGTCGTTGTTGGCGGAGTAGTCGTTGTTTTGCCTGGAAGTGTTACGGTGATGCCTTCTTGTCCTTCTTCTGGTGCAGAAGTAAGAGGAGGGAGTGTTGTATTTTTGTCAGTGATATATTCCATTTTTGTCCCCGCGAAACGCATGTTATAAATCATACCAAAGACATCGATGCGTGAAGCAGTCATATCGGGGCCAAAGTTGTTTGATGATGAGATAATATGGTATTGGAGAGCACCTTCGAGGATATCTACTTCCCATTGAGGCATATCTGCTGGATAATTGGTACGGTCGACATTTTTTGCGTAGGGGATTTTCCCAGCACGCATGACGATAGCGAGAGCCTCAATACGAGAGATAGGAGTTTTTGGTCGAGCGAGATCGTTTGTACGAGAGATGATGTTGTAGTCTGAAGCGGTCTCAATCGCACGACAAACCCAGTTATTGATACGATCGTATTGTACATCACGGAAATAGTTTCTACAAAAATATTTTTCCGGAAGAGTTACTTCCGCTACTTTGAGAGCTACCCCAACAGCTTCTGCGCGGGTGATGGTATCACCGAGACGGTAACCAGTCGTTGATTTTTGTTCTACGATGATATCATAGCTTGCGAGCGTATCAGCAATAGTCACTTCCAGTGGTGTTGGAGCAGCACTCACGACGCTAGAAATAAAGAGAAAAGAGAGGATGTATTTTTTCATATTTTTTTAGAGTGAAAAATAACGGGCGAGACGGAGAGGGATATCGTGAGCAAAACGGAGGTATCATTTACCATGTGGTAACATTGTCAGAATATGGACGATGCACCACCCGAGGAAGAATCATACAAGAATATCTCCCGGATAATGAATCCCCGCTATGATACGTGTCATACAGGTGATAAAGCCGAGAACAAAAAAGAGAAGTGTGACACGAGGTTTTCTGAGAAGTATATGGAGCGCCCACCAAGAGGCCCCCCAGAACATAGCATGTCCAGAAGGAAAAGAATTGTCAGGAAGATGGCTAATGAGAGGGGGGAGCCTCGACACGCTCTCTGGTCGTGGACGGATAGGGAGGAGATGATTGATAATCCAATAGATCGCAAACGCACCCATAACGTGCCAAAAGAGATCAAGAGCGACATGCTTTGGTCCATTATTCTTCACAGATAATCCGTAAAACCAAAACCCTATCAAAAAAAGACCAAACAGGATGGGTTCTAGGTCAGAAAAAAATAGTATCGCTCTTTGAAACCAAATCGAATCAAACGAAAGAGTGGTTCGTATGAGTTCGAGAACAGATATGTCGAGAGCTTGCAAATAAGCGAACATAAGAAAAGATAGACTGAGTATAGTCTACTCTCTTACTTTTTCGAGTGATTGTGGTTGCATTTTGGCTGTTCGATGTCTGGTACGGGATCGAGACCACCTTTTGACCATGGATTGCATCGGAGTATGCGCCAGAGTGTCAGTTTCGTAGCGCGAAAAAATCAGAACTTTTCATAGCATTCTCGTCCATACATACTGCACGTCGGATAATAGCGACAATGACTCTTTCCGAGAGCTTTTGCCCAGAAGCTATGATCGGGGGAGAGGAGGAACTGGTAGAAACGAATAAATACTAAAACAATTTTATTCATTTATTGATTGTACTTTTGTTACCAAAAGTACCAAAAGTATTTAGGGGAACCAAAACTCGCTATAAGCCAGGTTCTTCAATGCTCTGTATTTATCCCGCTCAAACAATTCTCCGACATGCCATTCAGGCATCTCTCCGCCTAAAAACCTATTTCTGTTATATAAAGAAAAAAACCAGAAATAAATTCCTGGTTTTTTATTATGATTTTATGGAGACTATTTTACAAACTTCACAACATCAGCGAAGATGCTAGGATTTGAGATGGCGAGATTTGAGAGAACCTTGCGGTTGAGCTTCACGTGTTTCATGTACATGCTGTTGATGAAACGAGAGTAAGTAAGTCCGAGAGGACGAACTGCCGCGTTGAGACGGATAGTCCAGAGCTTGCGGAAATCACGTTTCTTTCGACGACGATCCTTGTAGGCGTTGAGACCTGCTTTCATCGTTGCGATTTTTGCGTGCTTAAATGCGCTTGATCGTACACCTCGGTACCCTTTTGCAAGGGCGAGGACTTTCTTATGACGTTTCTTCGTCATGATGCTTCGTTTGACGCGTACCATACTATAATTTTTAAATAAGTGAGGGGATTATAACTATTTTTTGAAAGAGTCCAGACAATTTGCAACTATTTTTTCTTTGGTGCAGATTTCTTTGCTGTTGCCTTTGCAGGAGCTTTTTTAGGAGCTGCAACTTTTTTTGTTTTTGGAGCACTTACCTGCTTTGCAGCAGTTTTGATAACTGGAGCACGGCGAGGAGCTTTGATGATTTTACCATCAGCAGTTTTTTGAACAAGGTTCTTTTTTGCTGTAGGAGTACGGAGACCAGCAACCTGGTGGCCCCATTTCATCTTACGTTCATTGGCAACGTGTGTCGCAAGACCGTACTTACCTTTGCCTTTTGATTTTTGAGATTTATTCTGGAGGAGATGTCGTTTACCGATTTTAGCGGTACGGAATTTACCAGTAGCGGTAACTTTTACACGCTTTTGGCTTCCTGAGTGGGTTTTTGCTTTCATGATGAAGGAGTTAAGGGATGAAGCTGAATATTGAATCGACGACCCATGAATTTGATGGGACCATCGATGCGGTAGATCTTGGCGATGCTATCGACGAATGACTGGAGCTTGGTACGAGCCATGTCTTGAAAGCGCATTTCTCGTCCTCGCAGAGGTAGTTCAATTCTAAGAATGTGACCCTCTTTTGCAAACTTTTCTGCTTGGTTACGGCGTATCTCCATGTCATGTTCGCCGATGGCGTAACTGAGTCGGAGAGTTTTGAGTTCCGTTTTCTTCGCAGTAGCTTGATTTTTCTTCTTGTTTTTCTTTTCGATGAAGAGTTGTTTCTGCCAGTCAATTATCTTGGCGATCACTACTCCATCGCGCACAGCCATTTCTACGAGATCAAGTTCCTGTTCGCGGGCCATGTTGAGTGCTTCACTCAGAGGCATGACGCCAAATTGTTCTCCTGATTCGGAGATAACCTGAACGCGAGAGGCGACGATTTGCTCGTTGATTCGTTTCTTTGGAGGTTGCATTGATTACTTTGAAGAAAGTTTGGCAAGCATGCCGGCAAAGCGAGATTTTTTTCTCGCAGCGTTGTTTTTGTGTATGAGGTTTTTCTTAGCGAGAGTGTCGATAATCTTCTGAAGTTTTGGAAATGCTTCAGTAGCTTCTTTGACTTTCTCACCAGCAACGAAACGTTCGAAAGCAACACGAGCTTCACGGAAGAGATCACGGAAGCGATCATTTCGGAGACGACGTGTAGCATTTTGTCGGAGTTGTTTCTTTGCAGACTTGAGGATAGGCATAGGGAACTTATTATTACAGGGAAAAATAAAATGTTCAGCCTGGTAATTCTTTGCATTATTTCGAACTACTTCGGAGAATGGAGTAGTACAAAAAAGAAAATCTCTTTTGAACCAACATCACAAAAAGCCAGGAGACACTCTGTCTTTTCTTGTTCGCTATCTTATAGAAAGCATTTTTTTGTCAAGAATTTCATTTTGTAATCTTTGTATATACTGAGTCGCAATGAAATGGTTCGATTCGCTTTTTTCTGATAAAAACACACACACCTCTCTGTCGAAAGGTGATATTGTAGCAGGAAATACATCAAAAATGAGTTATAAGGATATACGAAAACGTCATCCAGTCATATCACTCACACAGGGTATTTTTGATACCAAGAAAAAATATACCCCCTTCTCATTTCGTCGAAATATCGAACACTTCTGCGAATCATTCCCAAAATATATCTCCAGCCTCACACGACGTCACTGGTATTTGATTTTCCTACTTTTGGTTCTGGCGTACAGCGTCTATGCTGTTGGGTTTATTATCCGTACAGAAAACAATATCGAAGCCCTCCGTGACAATCCAAGATCGCTCATGACACACGAGTGATTGATGCGGCTTCGTGCGATGCGAGGAGATTATCAGATTCTTGCACCCCTTATCCAGAATCCATTTATCCCTGTGGAGCCTCTTTCTACCTACGGAAAGGCGCTCAATAGGATTTATGGTATTGTCATGGGCATGGATGTCCTAGAAGATGCAGAAACTCAGCTCATGCAGTGGAAAGAGGCTTCGAATACAACGAGCATTTTTCCTGTTGTGGACATGATATTTTCTTGGATAGGAGATATCGATGGCGATGTACAATCTGTGTTTGAGATGATTGGTTCGCAGGGTGATATGGACGTAGCATTAGCGCAGAATTTTTGGATAAATATTCAGAAATATCGAGACACATGGTATACCATTCTCGGTAAAAAATGACCGACTCGTATCCTCCTTCTCAATCAAAATAGTGATGAGCTCCGTGCTGGCGGTGGATTTCCGGGGACGGCATTTATCATCGAATTTAACGCAGGGCAGATGACCCGTTTTCAATTCTATGATATCTATGCTCTCGATTGGAACCTGCGTGGATATCGTCCTTCTCCTGAAGGAATCAATAGATTTCGTTCTCTTGATTACCCAGGCAAATCCGTCGAGTTTGAAATCCGAGATGCGAATTATTATCCGCGATTTCGCGATAGTGCTGTGAAGCTCAATGAGCTCGCTCAGGAGGCTGGTATTGGTAAAATCGATCTCGTCGTTGGTATTAATCAGAAACTCCTCGAGGATATTGTTCGTCTGGTCGAACCAGTCCATATAGAATGAATACCAGTCACGATTGATCATAAAAATGTCACATTGGTTCTCTCTATGCTGGTTGAAGGGAAAAAGACACTCACAGGTACTCCAAAATGAACCGTTAAGATCCTCTCAGACACACTCCTCTCTGAACTTCATAAACAAGGGAAACAACAACAAGCAGCGTTCGTATTCGCTTCTCACGTCTACAATGGTGAATTCGTCGCAGGTTCAAGAAGGGCCGATGTCCAGCAAGCACTTGATGGTCTCGGTATATTTGATCGATGGCAGTGGGAAAAGGGGGACTGGGTGTATCCTATTTTTACCTCTATCTCTCGCAATAAATCAGATAGGCTCATGGAGCGAACATTTGAAATCAATCATACTGATCGTTGTGAGCGTACACTCACTCTCAGACAGAAACATTGGTTTGATCTTATAGAGGCTTCTCGTATTAGAAGCCTCGCACAAGAGCTGGGGCTCACAGATAAAATCAAAACTCTCCTACCAGTTCAGGGTGGAGGTGATAATGTCCAATACCTTCGCTTCATCCTCCCACCAGGGACGAAGCTCCTACCAAAATCTGATCCAGATTTTAGCATTGCAGAGTCTAACAGTATCTTCACAACGATTGACGGCTACGAGACAACGAGTCCCGGCACAACTCGGAGTATGACTCTTCGCTATGTTCTTCCAGAGTGATACTGTGATGCTCGGACAGAATTTTTCAAACAGCCAGGCCTCAGAAACACCCGTGTTGTTATACAAAAACAGGGGGTAAATGTCTATCAAAAGTTTTACGAGTAGATTTCCGTCATACTCGGGCTTGACCCGAGTATCCAGTCAGTATACTTGCTCACGCTACTGTACTTTTTATCGAAAAAGTACCAAAACGATTCAGGGTAATGAAACTCGCTATAGACTGAATTCAAGAAATACCTGTATTCATCCCGCTCAAACAGTCATTACCCTAAAAACCTGTTTCTGTTTTTCTTCTCATGTTTCAATTCCAATATTTCTACATCCCAAAAACTCTCTCTCGTGATCATTGTTCACGAGCACTTCAGGCTCTTGAGAAAACCGTGAAAAAACCACAACAAGGAATTATTAATCTGATAGTTATTACGCCTGACGAAATGGCTCAAATGAACAAGCAATTTCGAGGAAAAGAAGGTCCGACGGATATCCTCACATTCTCATACTATTCACCTGAACTTACTTCATCTGATATCGCAGGAGAAATTTATCTCTGTCTCGAGAAAATAAAACTCTATACTGAAGAAGCTGGAAAGACCTACAAAGAACAGCTCGAATATATCATCATTCATGGCCTCGCACACCTGATGGGCTACGATCACGAGGATGATGCTGATTGGCTGGAGATGGAAAACATAGAGAAGAAGATTCAATCATTTCTGAAATAAAAAACTCCCCGAAATTGGGGAGTTTTTTTAAATAAGTATATGTTTATCGGATCTCGTATTTGAGAGAGACGGTGATGTTGATATCCTGTGATCCAGCTTCGATAGTTGGAGCTACAGCAGATTTTGCTCCACCACCGACATCCATCATCTCTGCACGTGCATAGTAGGG
>CAZVRL010000032.1:0-6435 GCA_964630285.1 uncultured Candidatus Peribacteria bacterium
CCTCAACGAGAAGACCAGCATAAATTGGCTTCTTAATATATGCTTGCATCTGTTTTACTGTGAGCTTGATGCCATGCTTTCAAGAACAGTATCATAGTCTGTTTACCTCCTCTACAATATCTTCGTCAGAAAGGATTCCTTCAGCCCGTAACTCAAACATTCGGACCATCCAAACTGATTCAGTAGGATGAGGTTCAAGAACTGTTCTTTTCTTACCATCGACTTTGACTCTTGTATTTTGAAATCCTATTACAGCACTACGCACCCAGAATCATTTCTGGACTAAAAGTATAGACTGTGTAATGGTTCTCTGCAAAATCTTTTTTCATTCAATCTCTGCTTGAGCTGAATATACCATCTCAGCCATCTCAGTTGGATTCTCTTTGGCCCATTTATATTTCGACATATCGAAGGTTTCATTTTGAACAGCCATCCTTGACTCCCCTATTACATTCTTGCTATCAATGAGAGTAATTCAATGTGAAGCCAGATTATCCTTCATGTTCTTATAGCTTCCGTATCATTCCCTTGAAAACCTGTCGAGATCAAATATCACAAAGTGGTCTGCTTTATGTATTATCGCATACTGAGTTGCCAAATTTAACTCTGGTCTATCGGAACTCTTTCAAGAAAAAGCGTCCTTAAATGCTTCGGTAAGGAGCTTGATGCCTCTTTGTTCGCAGAACTTAATACAAGCACGCTCTTGGGCCTCTAGGCTATCTCAGTTGTCCTTCTGTTCCTTGGTCGAGACTCTACAATATATGACTGCTGTCTTGATTCATGTCGTCTTTTCCATAGTGAGTTGGGTTAGAAAGATATTTCTGAAATAATAAGTTTCCAAGAGCGTCCATATTACTGACAATTTTCACAATTTCATCCTCTGATACAGAGTATCAGAGGTTGATAAATAACTGATGATATTTGTCAATATCGTTCATACTGCTTGGGGGTGTTGGGTTACTATTGGATAAGATTTGATATATCTTCTGTTGGATAAAGAAGAATAGTCCCTCTCTCCATTTCCTTATGAATCAGCCCAGCATTCGCAAGAGCTGGCTCAATCTCCAATCTCCACGTATTTTCTCATAATTTTCTACCCATTACCTGTAAATGTTTTTTAGTAACCTGAACTCTTTTGATTCCCAGTAGAGGATTAGGGAGATCTGTTCAAAATTTGTTCAATATATTGTGCTCTATAAAGGCAGGCAAAAAGACCGATCTATATATCTCTAAGAGAGATGGAGAGATACCGAGCTGTTGTCAAACACTGATTTCATTCCAGAGAGCTATCCCCTCTTCGATGTCCCGTTGTGATGCGTAGAGAATATTCCCCTCTCGCCTTCTGTCTGCAAAATTTAGGAGGGTAAATGCTTTAATAAGAGAAGTTACACGGGGTACATCACGCTGATCTCTAGGTTGTAGATCTTTTTGTTTATTTAAGAAAATTTCATCTATGGGGGTATGGTCTTCTATATTTACATCATCTATATGAGCATCTCGAATGAGGACAAGGCGATTCTTGAGATCCAGTCTTTTTGGATTTTCAGAAATCTTTGTCTTAACTGCCACCTTGTTTGACTCATAAATAATTTTACTACTAATCGAGGCATGGAGTTTTTTTTGGGTCGTTTCTGGAGACAGAAGAAGAAATCGAGTTGCTTCTTGTTCATCTAACTCAGGAGAAGCAGTACAAAATATCACCACGGGGAATCAATGGATCACAATGGTTTTAGTATTATTGCTCCCTTTCCCATTCTTATCTGTAATCTTGCTAGTAAGTGTCTTGTTATCATGCGAAAGAAGAGGTCGTAATCTTGCCAATAATTCTGACCGTGGCTGATCCAAAAAGATAATTATTTTGCGTGACAAATCGATATGATTTTCATTTGTCTCTTTGTTAAATTCACCCTTCTCATGAAAGAATGCTTGTTGTGACACATACTGAAGTTCCATGATACTCTCTTCTGGGAAAAAATTCGCTATCTCAGTGGGAATAAATGTCTTGCCCGATGAGGATGGAGCATTGAGTAATATATTTATTTGAGACCCATCGGTAAATGCACTCACCATAGCTAGAAACACAAGTACTTTGTTTATATCATCGTGTTTTATGGTATCTGAGAGGACTTCAATAATCTCTCTCGTATACATCGGTGGGAATTCTGATGCATTTACCCCCAGGATCTCCTCACAGTATTCTTCCAACAATGCGTCTCTCGTTCCTCAGTTACAGAAATACTCTGAAATATCCTTTCACTTGTCGTCTGGGATGGTAATATTTTTTATGACAAGATGCGGAAACCGTATCTTAATTTTTTTTGCTAGCTTTAGAGCTCCTGCTTTACCTGCCTCATCATTGTCATAGCATATGTAGACTTCTTTCAGTTTCTGTAGCTTCTCCACCCATACATCCTTGAAGGTACTAGATCATCCAGTAGATGTAATGCTGACGAGCCCCTGATCGAATAGAACCATTTGGTCAAACTCACCTTCGCAAATCACGATAAAGTCATCGTTGCCTTCGAGTAACTGTTCACCATACAAGATTACTTCTCCTCCAGAGGGAGAATACATGTATTTATTTCCCCCACTCACACTCGGCTCACGCCTCAGTTTGAGTGTATGAAGTTGTCCATCAGAAGTACGCAGTGGTATGACTATCCAATTCTGCCCATTAAAAGAACCATACCCGAGCTTGCGTTCATTGATAATGGTATCAGTTATTCAGCGACTATGCAGATAGTCTCGTATAGTATCGGGTATCGCGGCATGATATTTCTCAACATCTTTCTCAGTCAGTGTCTCTTTCTTCTTCCCCACTCTGTGGTTGGTTATAATTGGCTCTGGATTATATCCCTCCACATCCTGCTCCTTCGGGTCATCACCGTAGTGCTTCATGATGGTATGGAGATTTCATTCAGCCATGCATTTCTTGCATTGATACTGCCCCGTTTGGGCATTAATGTAGAGGTGTGCTTCAGTGCCATGTGAGTCTTTGTCGCAATCGTTGAAGATGCAACGAGTGATAAGTTCTTTTCCCTTATCCTGGATAGACAAACCTTTACTGTGAAGGTAGTCACTGACAGATTGATGTGCCATATGAAAAAAATTAAAAAAATAGGTCTGCTCTATTCGAACAGACCTACAAGGTAACACGAAAAAACTATCACGAGGAATACTCACTCCGATAGTTTTATTTATTTAACCCGTCGAGATTATCTGGAAGCCAACGAACTATCTATTATTCTCTCCGATACTTACGCTTTTATCTCCACTTTTACTGATACATAAGGCAACGAACTATCCTCAGCCATACTCTTTTACTTCTATTGGCACACGAATCACCAATCAATTTTTTCCATACTGATAGACATCATCGGGATCAATTCATGTTAATAATGAATCGAGCGTCTTGAGCTGATTCGATTCTATATCCATGGGTTTTTTTACTTTTCTAATGAAATTATCTTCGCTGCCCCAGAGCCTTGTAATATCTTCTATATGCATTCTATCGAGTCATCTTTCATACATTGATGAAAAAAGAGACATCATTTCTTTTGGCCATTTCTGTTTGCGTGATATATCAGTTACGATTCAAGTTACTAAATTAATGAAGGAGGTTTTTCATGACACATACTCAACGATTTCAAAAAAATCTCATACTCTTATTTTTTTTCTATATGCTCGTGGCGAAAATGAGACCTCCCATTTTCAGACTCACAATATAAATTTTCTTGTATCAATAAAATGAGTATCAGATATTTTTTCTGTTAGCGAGTATGCCCCGAAACTATCTCGTGCTGCTTTTGCTATTCCATTACCCTTCTTAAATAAGTCGTCAAAGGTTCCTGCCCCTTTACAAACAGGATCGGCATGTGTCAGATCAGGATCATTAACATCTCACACATATTTATAGTGAGTAAGATATCAATTTTGTACCAGGCTATCGAGCACCATATCAAGAAAATCGTCGCAATTTCATTCATCCCTATGCAAAGTGAATACTCTCTCGGCGAGCCCTGGTAATCACAAAGACATAGCGACCCCACTATTATACTTTCGTAAAACAGAAAAGTTCGGAGTAATAAACTGCTGAATGAAATCATAATCAGCATAGAATGAATTGGTTGCCTTATCAATCCTATCAACAATCTTTTTTTGATAGGTTGCTAGCATTCCTCATTTCTTTCTGAATTCCCTAGGACGAATACTCATATAATAAACTTACCCTATAATGCTCAGTGCGCTAAAGCCTGAAAATGTGACGATTGGAGCTTCCTGTATTGTAATCCCTCTTCTTCAATTCCAAAATAGTTTTTAAGAATTTCTGTGACCGCCTTATTCTTCGTCACATTATTTTGTTTTGCATAGGTACTTAATCAGATATTGAGGCTTGCATTCAGATAGATAGTAGTCCGTCGAGGAGTAATAGCACTATCTACATATACATTTTGATAAGTTCGATACTTCCCAAATGAAAGCTGTTCAGTAGTAATGGGAGTCTTGCGTATGCCTCGACGACAGAGATTAAATCCAACCAGTATTCGACCCATAGTAGACGCTTTAATAATCGTACCTTCCTGTTTTTCTATACATGCCAGTGTATGGGAAGAAATACTTGCACGAAAACAAAAGTCATTGAATCAGATCTTGAGTTTTTGTCGTATACGCTTCACAGCTTGACCAGATATCAGGTAGCATTTTACCGATGTGTCCTTCTCAAAAAAGTCATACATACGAAACAGTGAGAAATAATGTACTATTATGGTAATATAGCAATACAGAAAGTCCAATCGTATTTCTCGCAAACAGCGACTATTCGGTATGTATGACTCCAAGATACAACAGTATTTAATTATCTTCTTTCCTGATGATATTATTTCACCAAGGCAAATCATTGAATACAAACTCACTCACCTTCTGAGCAATACGAGAGGCTTTATAAATCTGGTCTTTTTTATCCTCCCAGTATGAGAGCCAACCTTCAATATAGGAAGCAGAATTTGGAAGGTCTGGACTCAGTCATGCCCGTGACATCATCAAACAGGCGCTCATATCTCAGACCAATTCTTCGAATGCATATTCTTTTCGACTTGCCCCGTTACGGATACTCTCAGAAAATCGCATCAATCGCTGCTTGTTTCATGTACTGTGTGCGATTTCGTGCAGAAGTGTGAAGTAAAAATCTTCTATACGAGTGAAGTTTTCCCTTCGAGGGATCTGGATAGTATCATTGCTGAGATCATAAAAGGCCCGCAATCACTTGTATTCAATACGAATATTCTCCCGTTCACAATAGGCATGTATAGCGGTAAGCAATTTCTCTTGGTCTATGGCTTCTGTCTGAGGGACTCCAGCATGATAGTAGCATTCCATAGGCAGAGTAGTTTGCTCAACCCCAAAGACTCGGTAGTATCGGAGAAAATAGCTGGGTCGATGTTTCTCATCCATGCTTTTGTGCCCTAGGGTGCACTCACTGTTTTCGGAAATGATTTCATTTTTCATATCGATATCCGCGTCTTTGAAACTGCGAGCATACGATTTGAAAAATATTATAGGGATGCTCTTCTCGCCCTGCTTCACTGCTCCTCAGAGTTCATGAATTTGTTTATATGTGAGGAACTGCGGGATGGTTAGCTTGTACCGTTCCATTGAAATTAAGGCCATAAAGTGATTGATTCACTTGTACCGAGTCTCTGTAATAGGGTTAAAAGCCCGTGAGATCCATCCTTGTCTCCAAGGGAGGGTCTTTTTTTCAGCGATAAACTGATAGATTTGCTCAGATAACTCATGAGCGATGACATACGAAGGAGTCATAAAATAAAATAGTAAGCGATACCCTAAACGGATATCCAAAAAATAGGTATGTCATTCCTTTTTTACGCTTTCTCTTTGAGCCCGTTGGAGTGACGAGTGCTAACGAGGAACGGAGCCCGTTGTATTAACCCCTGTCCCCTGGAAAGGGGGGCTCCCGTTGGTCGCCCGATTGATGCCGGGACATGGTCCCGACATATTGATGGACCTGATGTCCATAGATTGGGGCCGAGGGCCTGATGATTGGGGCGGTTGCCCTTGGAGACTTACCAGAGTGTCTCGTATCTTTGGTGTTTCTTTTGGGATGTTGCTCACGCTGTCAGTTGATCATAATGGATTTCCCCGAGCTATCTTTCTTCCGTCTCTCTTAGATGAACTAAGGTAGATACCTTCTTTGATTTAATTTTAATATGTAATTAATGTGTATAACGTTAATCTAAAAATTCAAACTGCTGACGCAGTTGTTATTATCTGTCCCATTCCTGGGACGAAGGTTATATAGAATAGTGTAGAAGTGGGTTATATGTGTTTTATATATTCTATTTTTATTATTAGTTCTTTCTCTTATGTATTTATGAATAATAAATAATAATTTTTTGTTTTGTTTTTGTTTGTTGTGTT
>CAZVRL010000033.1:0-5470 GCA_964630285.1 uncultured Candidatus Peribacteria bacterium
TGCTCACGCACAAACACGACCTCATCCACAAGGCTGTGGGCTGGATGCTCCGTGAGGTTGGTAAACGTTGTTCGATGGATGAACTCCGTGGTTTTCTAGACCAATATGCTCCGAAAATGCCACGAACCATGCTCCGCTACGCAATAGAAAAAATGGACGAAGTTGAGAGAAAAAAATATCTCAGTCTTAGAGTGTAAATTCTGCTGGATGAGTGCGGACGTACTCACTCGCTGCATCAACATCAGCAGGAAAAGTGACATTATTGTAGTAGGCTGTCCCCATATCTGTGCACGTCAGTGCGCCATCCTCTAAATAGGAGTTGTTCACCCCAGTAATCTCGTATTCACCACGAGGTGATGGTGACAACTCTCCTATACGCTCAAAGAGCGTAGCATCATAAATACCTCCAGCGATTTGCAGTAAATCTGATGCTGGTTGTTCAGGTTTTTCAGTAATTTTTGTTACTCTACCATCATCCCCCATCTCTACGACCCCTGATGCTTTTTGGATGGTGGGATCTGATTCTCGACGAGCAAATATACTGGCTCATTCCCCAAATCAATTCAGGGCTGTTGTGAAATCAAAATTGTTCACACTATCCCCTGCTAAAACGAGACAAACTCTATTTTGTACAAATTCACGTGCAACGAGAATAGCATAGGCCATTCCTAGAACATTTTCTTGATCAATAAGGGTAATATTTGCATCAATATTTTGCTCCTGAAGTGTTCTCTCAAAATCACCACGAAATTGTGGCTGTATAACGATTCCGATGTCTCGTATTCCTGCACGAATCATACACGCAAGCGAAAAGAGAAAAAGAGGTCTATCGTGGACTTGCACGAGCGCTTTTGGACACTTTTCAGTCAGCGGAAGAAGTCTCTTTCCTTGACCGGCCGCAACAATCACTCAACAAGCATTTTCATTCATAAAAAGTACCTCTTTCGAGGTACTTTTTATTATAGAGAAAAGAAAATATTCCCAAATTTTTATACTGGTTCAGCGTCGGCTACCTTTGAGAGGCCTATCATATCAAATATGTACTGTGTTTTTGGATGTACTTTTTTGAAGCTAATAGTCTTCCCTTTCCTGTGGGTACGAGCGATAAATTCTGTGAGATACGCGAGCGTCGTGGAATTCGTGTAAGTGAGTTTTGAGAAATCACATTTGATATGCTCATATTCTTTTTTCTTTTCCATTTCGTGAGCGAGATTTTCAAATGCCTCATCGGCATTTGTCTCATCCAGTTCCCCTGCGATGATAATCTCCACGATGTCTCGGTATTGCTTTCGCACCTGAATTGTGTATGGTGTGTGCAGTGGTATAGCTGACATAGGCGAAAGTAAGAAATAAAACTTTACGAGCATATTATGAATTATATTTTACATTATGTCAAGCTATAATTATAAATATATAAAAATAAGCTCAAATACGGGCAAAAGTGAGTATAAAATATGAACAAATACTAGCTTTTGGCAGTCAAATATATGGACTGATATACTCAGAAAAACACACCAAGCACAGGATATTTTTGTGTGTTTTTCTGATACGCATGCGGTTTTACTCGAGAGAAGAACTATTTTTAGAAACTATACTGGGCTCTACGCCCTCGGAGTTGAGGGAAACCATATAAATGCTGATTTACTGGCTTTTATTCAGTTAAATATCAGCACATCGCATGATCTCTTTCTCCAAATAGAACCCCTTGAAAAAGTACAAACTACAAAGCACAAACTACAAAGTACTGCTCCATTCCGACGTTTTATAGAGCCAGTAACAGCCATTTTAAACCTCCAAACCAGCGAAGAATCACTCCTCACCAGCTTCGCAGAGAAGGGACGATACAATATCCGCCTCGCACAAAAGCGCTGAGTCACAACAAAATGGGTCAAATGATCCGATGTATATGGTGAAAAGACGTATCTAGAGGCTTTTTACGATATCCTCGATGAAACCACCAAACGTGATGGATTTTCCCATAATTCACTCGCCTATTACAAACACTTTGTTGAGACCCTTGAAGAGAATAATGCAGGAGGACTTCTGATCGCGGAAAGAGATGGTGTGTTACATGCAGCGGGTATCTTTACGTACTGGTGAAAGACTGCTATTTACTACTACGGGGCTTCTTCAAGTGACCGAGAAATCCGTCGTGATATGGCCACTTATCTCCTCCAATGGAGCGCTATCCAGGAAGGTATGAAACGAGGATGCGAAACGTACGATTTTCTGGGTATTTCCGAAGATGGTGCAGGGAAACTCGCTGGCGTCACAGAATTTAAACTCCGATTTAATCCAGAAAAAGTACATCTCCCCGAGGAAGTAGTGGTTATCTACAAAGCTTTTCTTCTCAAGTTACTACAATTCGTGAGCAAAGTACGAAAATTATTTCGATAGCCTCTTTTTGAAGACATATTCGAGGATTTGTACCGCATTGAGTGCCGCCCCCTTCAAGAGCTGATCTCCAGAGATAAATAGATCTCCTCAGTGCTCTCCAAATACAGGATTTTGACGTATACGTCACACCTGTACATCATCCCGCCCCTCAACCCGAGAAGGCATCGGATAGAGTTTTTTTCATGGTTCATCGACCAATTCCACCCCTGCTGAACCTCGTAGTATTTCACGTACTCTCTCAACAATAAAAGGCTGCTCTGTCTCAAGAGTGATACTCTCACTATGCGCACGGAGTATAGGAACACGAACGGATGTGCATGAGATGGGTACTTGTGGAATTCAGAGAATTCTATGGAGCTCATTCGTAACTTTCATCTCTTCTTTTGTATATCCATTGTCGGTAAAATCATCAATATGAGGAAAGAGGTTAAAGGCCAGATTATGATCAAGTTCTTTTGCCTCAAAAGGCTCTCCAGAAAGGCGAGCCTGTGTGGCTTTTTGAAGCTCTTCCATCGCTGGTCTTCCTGCACCACTCGCAGCCTGATAGGTCGACATAATAACACGACGAAGACCGAGCTCACGGTGTATAGGCCAGAGAACCACAGCTGCAATCGAAGTCGTACAGTTAGGGTTTGAGATAATAAGATGCTCGCCTATTGTCTCCTGATTCACCTCTGGAACCACGAGAGGAATCTCTGTATTTGAACGGAAAGCACTCGATTTATCCACACATACGATTCATTGCTCTGCGGCACGAGGGCACCACTCGCGAGATACATCAGCACTCGCTGCAAAAAATAAACCATCGAGTCAGTCTATCCCCTCTTCTGAGAGCAATTGAATAACTCTCTCCCCATACGGTGTTTCTATGGCTCTCCCTGCTGAATTACCAGAACCAAAAAGCCTCAATTCCGAAACAGGAAATTTTCTCCGCTCTAAAAGTGGGATCAGTTCTTGCCCTACCGCTCCTGTTGCTCATACGATTCAGATTTTCATAAAAAGAAAATTAAAAATAAAAACTCCGCTTCAGGTCTTGAGAGCGGAGTTGAGAATAAAAAAGACACTATTTTATCCTCCCCGCTTTGGCGGCTTCTTGGTTGTGCTTGTTATGAAGAAGAGATGGTGCGACATACAATGAATAGAAAAATAAAAAACCCTCTCGATGTGAGAGGGTTTTGGAAAATTAAATTTTAAACAAAAACTACCCTCTCGATGTGAGAAGCTTTGGAGTCTTTGTTGTGAAGTTTATTTGCATGGAGAAAATATAGTGATTTTTTTGAAAAAGAGAAATTTTTTTACTTTTTTCGTATCTCCAGTATCCATCTCTCTTGCTCTGCGAGATTGTACGTGAGTACTTTTGTGAGAGTAAAGCCGCGGTTTTCAGCAAGCTGCAAGCCATCAGCCCATTCTTCTTCAGAGGCTTGTTTATAGAGCCACGCTCGCCCGTCCGCTTTGAGAAGTGGCTTGAGCCAGGTAAAGAGATCATCGATATACGCCATAGCCCGTGTAACAACGAGGTCAAAATGGTCACTTGTACTGGGCGTGCCATCCATGTACATAATGCCATTTTTATTATGTTTTCTCTCTTCTTTCATGAGGGGGGATCTGAGATCCTCCACTCTTCCCCATTGCGGAGTGACGTTTTTGAGCTCCAGAGCTTCTGCGAATTCACGTACACAGTCTATTTTTTTTCTTGTTCCATCGAGGAGAGTAAAATCATGCTGTGGGAGCATCGTCGCGAGCGGTAATCCTGGAAACCCCCCACCAGTTCAGAGATCAAGAATTTTGAGTTTTTTATCGCCAAATTGCTCGAAAAGAGGCAGAGTGATGAGGCTATCTTCGATATGCTTCGTCCAAACGCCCTCTTCATCACGAATGGCGGAGAGATTGATGTGTGTATTTTTCTCGAGAAAAATGGAGACCAATTTCTGGAGTTGTGGGTTTTCTCGGTGGTTCATGGTCGCAGTATAGTCAGATTATTCTATTTCAAAAATAACTTTACCACATTGTCTGTGTATGATTTTCCCATCTTTTTTATCAAAGTGCCACAATGTATCATCTTGTTTGTTGACGGAAACATCAGTGGTCCGAGTACAGTGGCATGGTAAATAATGAATATGAGTACCTATTGAGCGAGAGCTATGTCTAGTACGAATCATTCTACTACATTCCAAGGCAACTAATTGTGCTTGTTTCTGAATAAGAGAATAGATATTCACACAGCCCTGCGGATGATTTCCACAAGCAGAGAAAGCAGTTCTATAAAATGGACAATCAGCTCATAAAATCCGGCAAACTCTGTTTGCATGAGCATGACGACAATCAATACTTTCATCAGCGTTATGGTGATAAGAAAATGGCGAGAAGGTAATTTCTGGCATACATGTAAAAATAAAGAATAAAAAAACCTCTCCTGTGGCGGAGAGGTGAAAGAAGTGGATAAACACGGCTAACTAGCTCTCCGAGTAAGGGAAAGAAGAAGGGCGAGAAGAAGTGATTTTTTTGAGGAATACATAATTATTTTTTTACAGGTTGTGGCATTTTATTATTGAGATGTCCGCAACCACCATCATTCATAGTTCCCATGGACTGTACATTTTTCCCTTCTAGAACCAGGAGCATATAAGCACAGAGACCATTTATCTTGGCACACACAACGCCCGAATGAAGGTTTGGACATTGGAAGTCTAGCTTCGGAGTATCAAATTTATAACTTTGTGACATATTTTTGAAATAAAAAACTCTCCCGTTTGAGGGAGAGTGGAAAGTGCGTGATTTTTCTTCGCAACAAACTAGCTCTCCCGAGGGGAAAGAAGAAGGTTGAGAAGAAGAGACTGTGATGGACGCATGTATGTAATTTTAGACGAATGAAATTTTTGTCAAATCTAGACTGACACGCCGAGGACAAGTTCGCGTATGCTTGGATAGATTTCAGTATCAGACATATTTCGTATTTGTTCGAGCGTAAACCAGCCAAAACTCGCTATTTCAGAAGCCTGTACGGTTATAGTACCAGAAACCATGTGAGCGAGGAAAAATTCCTCATATTTTCTCTGTGGACCGCGTTCATTTT
>CAZVRL010000034.1:0-5126 GCA_964630285.1 uncultured Candidatus Peribacteria bacterium
ACTATATAGCCGACGATCAGTCGTATCTCGTTGCTGATTATGACCATTTCTCTCTCACGGTAGGAGTTCTCAAATTCAAAAAACGTGTTCCACATCTGGAGTACTGCGTCCGTAGTTTTTTCCCTCCAGAGAAAAGAGAGTTTCATCCCCGAGTTTTTGAGCAACACTTCAGACAATGTTGTGACCAGCTCAGAGAAAAACTCTGAGAGATACCAAAAGAAGTGTGCGTCTTTGTCGATCATGGGGAATCACTTGTTACATCTACAGGATATACATTTTCTCGTGCAAATAATGATGAGCCTGTCCATCTAGAAGAGTTAGATGGTTATGCTGGGCAACTCCGTCTACAATCTGAAAACCAATCAAGGAGACTTTGGCATGAGGATTTCGGTTATGTTGAGTCTGATAGAAAATTGGCATCTATTTTTCTTTCACATCTTGCTCTCGATAAGAGACACCATGTTTTCCCTCTTGGGAAAAATGCTTCTCATGTGACCATGCGTTGTTTATTTTTTTACTGAAGCAAGGCTCTGGTTGACGGCATTGCTCGGAGTCTCAGAGTTTCTGGACATACACTTCTGACCTGTGTTCCACTTCCGTGTGTTTTTCTCAATCATCTCTGTAACAAAGAAACTTTTCTCGAAAATCACCTTCATATTCATCTGGGATATGATTCGACAACAGTGATTTTGCATCTTGGAAAACATGTTCAGGAAATACAGACTCTTCCTTTTGGGTGGCAATTTATAGACGAGAAGTTGTCAGAATATTTCTCTCCTCTTGAGCGAGAGTCTCTGCTTATGGGGAAGGATTTCTCTCAATTTCAGGGTATTTCAGAATGGTCACAGTATGAGCAATTTTTAGCAGCAAATCTGAGGGTCTTATTTGAGAGATTTGATCTGCAATGGAGTTTCACTGAGTATACCGTCTCGAGTCAATGACCTGCAGGACTCATCCCTGAGATTGTAGCAAAATGAAGCCTCTCTCCGTGGATTCAGAAAAATGCGTCTATGCGCCGAATAGGTGCTGACCCAAACGAGCATTGGCTCCACTATTGGAATACACTCGATCCTCTATTTACTCTTCATCCACACCCTCTTCTCTCGCTCGTTCGCTCTGTCTTCTTCTCTACTCATGAAAGCAATTAACTGGAAAACATCATCTGATTTCACACTGCTTCTCGATATACTTCGTGAGACAGATGAGGAATTAGCTATTGTAACCTATAAACATACACCACTTGGCTGGTTTCATATTCAGATACTACGACAGCTCTTCCCAGCATGAAATTTTGTATTTGTTGCACGTGATCTGAGAATCAAAAAACTCCTCAAACAGTCCGGATTCCGAGTTTTTCAAACACTTCAAGAGATGGATCAAACTCTTCCTGAGGGTTTTCAGATTATTCAAGAAAACCTCTCCTCTCTCGATTATATCCGATTTCATATTGTACGATTTCTGACCCGTATTTTTTCTTTTACGAGAAAGCTCCAGCCAAATACTGATATTTTTTCCGTCAAACATTCCTCGTGGTATATGCTGGTTATAGGCATCATAGTTATTCTTCTTCTCATGGTCGGTATTGTGAGTCTGACAACACCTCATGCTGCTATCATCATCACTCCGCAGGCAAGTATACAGAATGCTGTAAGAAATGTGACCTTTGTTCCAGAGGATGCTATGAGTGACACTCTTCAGATACCTGTACGACGTGATATTTTCCCTTTTGAACTCAAAAAAACGTATAATATCAATGCGTATGACCCATCTTCGCTTCAGAGAGCTCGAGGTATTATAAAGGTTACAAATTCAGGTATAGAACGTCTCAATATCAAGCCTCAAACTCGGGTAGTTGTAGATACACTGGTTTTCCGTACCGAGAAATGGCTCGATATACCAGGGGCAAAAGATTCTCAACCTGGAGAAGCAACAGTATCTGTCATTGCTGACCCTATCGGTTCGGATGGTGTCTTGATAGGCAAGAAATGAAATATCCCAGAGAATACAACACTTCGTTTCCCAGGCCTTTCTGAAAAAGATCATGAAACACTTGCTGTTACTTCGGTAGGCGTCTTTGCTGGAGGAGATGATACCTATAAAAAACTCCTCACGGAAGAGGAATATAAGCGTATAGAAAAAGTCTTTCGAGAGCAACTCATCAATGATGCGCGGGAAGAAATATTAGCAAATTTTAATAAACAGGAAGAATTCATCCCTCTTCCCATACCAGAAGCTATGTCGACGCTGGATGTTACTGTTACTCCAGATGTACAAATAGGGGAATATGCTGATAAAATTACAATCACTGGAAAATGAAATTTTATGGTATTTCTCTATCACGTTGCTACACTCAGAAAAATACTTCTTGATACTGCTCAGAGTCATCTCCTAGAAGATACAGAATCACTCGTAGAAATATCACAGACACCGCCAGATATTATCTCTGTTCTGATCAAAACAGATGACCCATGGAGTATCAAGGCGACAGCTCAAATACCAGTCCAAGTCCTCTATGATTTCTCGAGTTCTGCTGGTCAAAAAACCCTCCAAAATATACTTGCAGAACTACTCAATGCTGATACAGAACGTGCGGAAAAAACTCTTCTCAATCATCCATATATAAAATCTGTTGATATACGATTGACTCCTTTCTGGGCAAATAAACTCCCTAATACTCTCGATAAAATGTACACGAGAGTGCAGGAAATAAAAAACTAATCTTCCTCTGTTTCGAGGAGTTCTGTGTAGAGTTTTTTCTGTTCTTTTGAGAGCTTCCCAGGTATCAAAATCTCGAGAGTGATGATGAGGTCTCCACGTCATTTCTTCCCGATGAGAGGCATTCCATCTCCAGAGAGTTGGAGTTTTTTCCCATGTTGTGTTCCTGCGCTGATTCTGATTTCTCGCTCTCCGATAAGAGGGAATTTTATTTTTTTATGTACTCCGATAGCTGCTTCTGCTGGGCTGATATGGAGTACCGTGTGGATATTATTTCCTTCACGTACGAGGTTTTCATGTGACTGAGCAACATGACAAGTGATATAGAGGTCTCCTGCAGCGTGTTTGCCAGCATGTCCTTCTCCAGTCATTCTGAGTGTCATGCCATCATCGATCCCTGCAGGTATGTCGACAGTTTGCTCGATTTTTTTCTTTACTCTACGCTTTCCGTGACATTCGCCACACGGGTTATCGATTTTTGATCATGTTCATACACACTCATCACACACAACCGTTTGTTGCATTACACCAAATATACTTCTGGTCGCCCGTGTGACATAGCCAGAGCCATGACAAGTGCTACATTTTTTTGGTTCTTTTCCGTCTTTTGTTCCGTGTCCGTTACATGACTCACAATGCGTCATTTTATCAAAATGAACTTCTTTTTTTACTCCAGAAAAACTCTCAGCAAAAGATATATGTACTTCTTTTTGTACATCTTCCCCACCTTCATCTCGAGCTTGTCGTCGTCCACCACCAAATCCCCCCATGTTTCCGAAAACAGAAGAGAAAATATCCTCGACATTGATATCGCCAAAATCAAAACCATTAAATCCTCACCCAAATCCACCACCACTCTCTGCACTTCCAAACTGATCATAACGTGCTTTTTTTTGATTGTCGGAAAGAACAGCATAAGCTTCATTAATTGCCTTGAATTCCTCTTCCTTTGCCTTATCTCACCCATGCCTATCGGGATGGGATTCCATAGCCTTCTTTCTGTAGGCTTTTTTTATATCGTCAGCAGATGAATTACGCTCTACTCAGAGTATAGAATAGTAGTCTTTGCTCATGCGAAGGATTGTATAGTTTTTCGATTTTTGGCAACCCTGATTCCGTTATTCCCGCACAGGCGGAAAT
Source organism: uncultured Candidatus Peribacteria bacterium (assembly GCA_964630285.1). GTDB lineage: Bacteria > Patescibacteriota > Gracilibacteria > BD1-5 > JAGOOR01 > JAGOOR01. The sequence goes on from CAZVRL010000034.1 coordinate 3,856, forward strand.
CCAGGCCGGCTAGATTATTCCTTTGTACTTTTTATGAAAAAAGTACGAAAATCATTTAGGGGAGCCAAAACTCGCTATAGACCAAGTTCAAGAAAATACTTTTTTCATCCCGCTCAGACAGTTGCTCCCCTAAAAACCTATTTCCACTTTCATGTTTTTAATTATCCACGTTTTGCTAGTTGTTCGAGTGCGGTTTGTTTCAGTACTTCTTCTTCAGCTGAGAGATATTCAGCAGAGCTTACGAGCCCGTCTTTCTCAGCTTGTTTCATAAAAGCTTTTGCTTCTTCCTTTTTTTTGGCGATAGATTCCGCATTGATATTTTCACCACTATCGACCATATCAGCGATAACACGGACGCCATTTTCATCAACCTCATAGATACCAGCACCGAGAGCATAGCTGACCTCGCGACCGATATATTGGATACGCAGAATTCCTGGCTGAGTCACCCCCAGCACTGGAAGATGGTTCGGAAGTACCTGGATTTCACCATTCATTGTTGGAATGATGACTGATTCTATTTCGGTTTTATCGAGAACCTTTTTTGTTGTTGAGATCAGAGAGAAGAGCATGGTATAAAATTATGCAGCAACAGCTTCTTTTCGGCTTTCTTCGAAAGCGGCTATGACGGCATCAATAGAGCCTTTATAGAGGAAGTATTTTTCAGGGACATGATCGAGTTCACCATCGACAATCATTTTGAATCCTTTGACAGTATCTTCACGCTTGACGTACACACCAGGAGTACCAGTGAATTGTTCAGCGACGAAAAATGGTTGAGAGAAGAATCTCTGGATTTTACGAGCACGAGCAACTGCGATTTTGTCATCTTCTCCGAGCTCGTCCATACCGAGGATGGCGATGATATCTTGGAGTTCTTTGTATCTCTGGAGGATCTTTTGGACCTGACGAGCGACAGTATAGTGTTCTTCACCGACGACACGAGGTGTGAGGACAGTAGAAGTAGAATCGAGAGGATCTACCGCAGGGTAGATACCGAGCTCAGCAATACTACGATTCAAGACAACAGTTGAGTCGAGATGGGCAAAAGTATTTGCAGGAGCAGGATCAGTGAGGTCATCCGCAGGGACGTATACTGCCTGTACTGAAGTAATAGAACCATTTTTTGTTGATGCGATACGTTCTTGGAGGGTACCCATTTCTGTTGCAAGCGTTGGTTGGTAACCTACCGCAGATGGGATACGACCGAGAAGCGCTGAGATTTCTGAACCAGCTTGTGTGAATCGGAAGATATTGTCGATAAAGAGGAG
>CAZVRL010000035.1:0-4677 GCA_964630285.1 uncultured Candidatus Peribacteria bacterium
CTATTTTTATGTGAAAAATTATTGGTATTGACCTCGGTACGACCAACTCAGCCCTCGCCTTTATGGAAGGTGGTGAAGCAAAAATCATCCCCAATGCAGAAGGTAATCGCACAACTCCATCAGTTGTCGCGAACAAGAAAGGTGAAATCATCGTCGGTACTCCTGCCAAACGTCAGGCAGTGACGAATCCAAAAGAAACTATCTTCTCTGCGAAGCGTTTTATCGGTCGTAAAAAGAGTGAAGTCGAATCAGAAATCAAAAATGTCCCCTATTCTGTCGTGGCTGGTCCAGGCGGTGAATCACTCATTACCTTCAACGGCAAAGACGCTCGTCCAGAAGAAATCTCAGCACATGTCCTCATGAAGCTCAAAGAAGATGCTGAGAAATATCTCGGAGAAAAAGTCACAGAAGCCGTCATCACTGTCCCTGCGTATTTCAACGATGATCAACGTCAGGCCACTATCAATGCTGGTAAAATCGCTGGTCTCGATGTAAAGCGTATCGTGAATGAACCAACCGCTGCGGCTCTCGCCTACGGTCTCAATAAAAAGAAAGATGAAAAAGTCGCTGTCTACGATTTCGGTGGAGGTACATTTGATATCTCTATTCTCGAAATCGGAGCAGAAGGAACATTTGAAGTCCTCGCGACCAACGGTGATACACATCTCGGAGGTGACGACTTTGATCAGAGAATTTTTGAATACATCATCGCAGAATTTCAAAAAGATCAGGGCATCGATCTCAAAAAAGATCCGATGGCAGTCCAGCGTATCCGCGATGAAGCTGAAAAGGCGAAGAAAGAACTCTCTTCTGCAACTGAAACAGAAATCAATCTCCCCTATATCACGATGGATGACACAGGACCAAAAAATCTCCTTGTGAAAATCACTCGTGCGAAATTCGAAGAACTCGTGGCTGATCTCGTAGAGCGCTCTATCGAACCATGTCGCAAAGTCCTCGCTGATGCAGGACTCCAGGCAAATCAAATCGATGAAATCATCCTCGTCGGTGGTTCGACTCGTGTCCCTATGGTTCTCGCGAAGGTAGAACAATTCTTCGGTAAAAAACCAAATTCATCAGTCAATCCTGATGAAGCAGTCGCTATCGGTGCTGCAGTCCAGGCTGGTATCATCGCTGGTGATGTCCGTGATGTCCTCCTCCTCGACGTCGCTCCACTCTCTCTCGGTATCGAGACACTCGGTGGCGTGATGACTCGCATGATCGAGCGAAATACAACTGTTCCTACGAGCAAATCTCAGGTCTACTCAACAGCTCAAGACAATCAGCCAAGTGTAGAAATCCATGTCCTCCAGGGTGAACGAGAAATGGCTCAGGATAATAAATCACTCGGTCGATTTATCCTCGAAGGTATCGTTCCTGCTCCTCGTGGTGTCCCACAGATTGAAGTCACTTTTGATATCAATGCTTCTGGTATCCTCTCTGTCTCAGCGAAGGATAAGGGTACTGGAAAAGAGCAAAAAATCACTATCCAAAATAGTGGCGGTATGAGCAAAGAAGAAGTCGAAAATCTCGTCAAAGAAGCGGAAGCAAATCGCCACAAGGATAGCGAGAAGAAACAACTCGTCGAAGCCCGCAATATGGCTGACTCTCACATCCATCAAGGTGAAAAACTCCTCAAGGAAAATGCTGACAAAGTAAAAGAAGAGGATAAAAAACTCATAGAGGAAAAAATCGAAGCCATGAAAAAAGTCCTCGAAAATCCTGAAGCAACAAAGGCACAAATCGAAGAAGCTGCGAACCCACTCAATGAAGCCCTCATGAAGATTGGTCAGGCTATCTATGCTGCTGGCGGAGCAACTGACGACGGCGTGAAAGTAAAAGAAAACGTGAATGAAAATCCTTCTGAACCGACTGTGGAAGCTGAAGTAGAGGAAGACGAGAAGAAATAATTTTCCCGCTCGTTTCCAACTTATCTAAGTCATCAAATAGTATTCATCAATATACATGAATGCTATTTGATGACGTACTATTTAAACATTCAATCTCTATGAATCCACCTCTCCATAATGAGACATCCAAGCGTTTTATCGCTGTTCTCAATAAAAAAATCGAAATAGGCCGTGCGATGAACGCTCTCGGTCATATGACTGCTGGTCTATCTGGTGGTTCTGGCCATGCAGAAGATATGAGCTTTCTCCAATATGAGGACAAGGATGGTGGTATCCATCCCACTATATCACACTATCCTTTTATCGTTCTAAAAGCTGATAATTCAAATAAGATTAGAGCTCTCAGGAACGAGTGTATCGCACGGGGTATTCCTTTTTCTGATTTTACAAGCACTATGATTGCCGGAACAACACAAGAACAACTCGATGCCACACGTGCCACAGCCGAAGCCGATCTCGAGTATTGGGGCATTACGATGTTTGGCTCAACAGAAGAACTTCGTGAGTTTACAGGGAAGTTTTCGTTGTACTCATAATTCGATTTTTTAAACAGAAATCCCCTCAAAATGAGGGGATTTTCTAAAAATATGAATACCTTGACACCATAAATAAAATATGGCACAATACTTAGGTAATTTTAAACAACATATATGCCAGAAAATCCCGAGGGTTTAGTCGTAAATGGTAAAATATTGCAAGTACCACAAGCATGAAATATACATGATACCGTGAGCAATATTTTATCAACAGATACTTTTAATACAACCGTTACTTCTTCGGAAGAACGAGAAAAAATAAATGGATACTGATTAGTCCGGTGACCTTCCCTTGATTATAGCTCATTCGGGTTTCACATTAATGGTGTATTATACTGAGAAGGCGTCCTATCGTATGGTGACAAAAAGCGGGGAACAGCAAAATATATGAAATGATTTTTTGAAGGGAGTGTTTTAAGAAAGTGAATAAGACTATATGGAAATGGAACATCAAAAGAATGAGATTTTTATTCTGGAACAGACTTTTTACATGGTAAAGGTAAATACATTGTTACAAAAGGTTCCGTAAGTGAATGATTTGTAACAGATTCAATTCTAGAGGGAGAATTTTACAGAGATGAATTAGTTAATTGAACTGTGACAGATGTAAAAACATGAGCTGTAAAAAAATTAGAGGAAGATACTAGAAATTTCATGCTGAGAAGACAGTATATTATTTTAAATGCATTAGAGCTTTTACAGGAGCCAAGTCTAGGTATAGTCTCGGACGATATGCAAGAATTAAGAGGTAAATTTGTGGGCCTTATGAAACAAGTAAGTGAAAAGGATTGACTAATGGATGATGGGATAAAAATAGAATTAAGAAAATTAATAATTCAAATACAAAATACTATATACAAATCATATATTTTATGAGAAAAAAATGGATTGGCAAACATTCCGTTATGGCAAGAAATCATGCCAAAAGTGAAGTCCATATTGATAGATTTTGCAACTAAGTTATTTTAAAATAAAAGTAAATAAAATCCCCTCGAAATGAGGGGATTTTTATTTACGAAATACTTGTCCACCGACTCACATCTTCCCCTCTTCGTATCATCTCTCGAATCTTCGTCCCAGAAATATCGATATCATACGAATCAATCCAGTCGGTTGTGATCCCACGTCGTTCACAAATATCGCGGACCCACTCATTACCGGTAAAAAGAATTACTTCTGGCGAAACAAGAACTTTCAGGTTTTCACACCAGACATCATCGTCTGGAGCATCTGCAAGCGAAGCAATATCGATTTTTTCTTGTATTTCAAGCGGGATACTCGCGCGGATAATCTCTTCTCGCTCTTGGACATTCCAGGGATTTTCATCTGTTCATGATTTCTCTGATGAACCAATAATGAGGAGCAATCTCTCAAAATCATTTTGAAAAATTTTCTCCACAATACTCATATGCCCAATATGAAAGGGCTGAAACCGACCGAGGAAGACTGCTATTTTTGTCATATATTGTTGATAAATATACTCAAATACATTACAATGTCGATATGATTAAATCAGACCGCGCGGTAACAAAAGGAAAATTGCTTTTCAAATATCCTTGGCGAGTGTGGATATTCTCAGTCGCAATTTATGGAGCATTATCTTCGGTACCAATTGCGAATTATCTCAGAAGACCTTGGAGAAGTGTAGATTTTAGCTTTTTTGATAATCCCTTATACGGAATTGCTGGTCTTTTACTCATTATTTTCCCAATAATAAAAATTATTATCTATCAGATGTATTACGACGATTGGAAAAAGAAGACACTACACGAAGTTGATAATCCAGAATATTTTATCAAGGAGTTAGCTCGTAATAATTTCTATCTCAATGCTGAAGAACTAAATATAATAAACAAACCGTTACAACGTAAATAATACTACTTCTGGGTCAGCATTCATACGGAAATCAAGTCCAGGACTATTCCCCATTCCCGTCGAAACATACATCTTCCAGTTTCCGGTATTTTCGTATTTTCACTCCGGCCAATACCAGCCCTTGTAGCGACCAAATGAGGTCTTGCAGACTCAGAGTCCGAGCTTGCGGAAAAATGGAATATCAAACATCGCTCCATGTGTGTGGCCTGCTAAAAAAAGGGTTGGTGTTGTGATAGATTGCTTGGTCACTTTCAGGCGATTCAGAAGAAATTCGAGACCATCAGGACTGTGAAGGAGCACAATATTCATGTCATTGTGTGTGTGATTCAGCATGTAGATATATTGATCCATCGTCA
>CAZVRL010000036.1:0-4568 GCA_964630285.1 uncultured Candidatus Peribacteria bacterium
TCTGTTGGGAAAAGTCATCCACCGAGAAGGCGAGGACTGAGAAAAATAAATGTCAAAATCGTCAGCACGACAGGTCACCAAATGGCGAGAAGTCGTCTCTGTTTTGTCGCAAGCCACCACTTGAGCGTCTTCTCATACCATGCCTCGACACGTTCTATGAGTTTCTCACGACGTGATTCACTCTCGGGAGGACGTTCTGTTTTTCCTTTCCTCTCTTCTTCGAGCATGAGGAGTTCATCAGGAGGGAGATGCGCTTCGACGAGAGGTTGTTTGACGTATGTTGTACCAGGTTTTGCGAGCTTGATAAACACAGAGGAGTTCGTCGTCATCGAGAGAAACAACGTCGCCAAGAGACTCGCAAATACAGTGATAGGGATATAGGCGAGAAACTTACCAATAATACCAGGAAGGAGCATCATCGGCACAAAGACGATAAGTGTGACAGCCGTACTGGATATGACAGAGAGCTTCAGTTCTTTGACAGCGAGGAGGACAGCAGTCGCGGGATTGTATCCCATCTTGGATTTTTTCGTAGTTTCTTCGATGATGACGAGTGTGAGATCTATGGCTATACCAAATGACAGAATAAGTGAGAAATTTGTCATAAAGTTGAGCGACAAATCCATCACATTGAGCGTCATAATTGATATCAAAAACGCGAGCGGAATCGAGAGGGAGGCAATGAGAGATTCTTTCAGTCCTACAAAAAAGAAGATACAGATATAGACGAGGATGATGGTTTGCAGTGCATTATTTGCGAGATCTTTGTAGTCCTGAGTGATGACCGCAGCGAGATCGAGACCGTATTCGATTTTCCACTCTGGTCAGAGCGTATCTATATATTCTTCCATAGCAGCACGGACACTGGTTGAGGTTTCGAAGACGCTTTTTCGAGGTTCTTTATTGAAATTGAGACGAACAAAAGGTATATCGACGTATTCTCCCATATTCATTCTCTCGATGGCTGTGTTGCTCCATTTTCTCTGAATGGTAGCAAACTCTCCAAGAGGAACAGAACCACCATCAGAGAGACTCACAGGTACCTGGAGCAGACTCTCAAAGGACTCGATATCACCCTCGATGCGCAAATCGTATTTTTTTGTATTCACTGTGAAGCTTCCGAGCGGGAAAGACTGATTGTAGGACCTGATAATATCTGCTATTTTGGTAGTCGAAACACCAAGAGCATCGAGTTTTTCACCTGATATGATGACCTCGAGTTCCGACTTATCACCCCCGTCTATATTGACTGATTCTATATTATAATTTCCCTCAAAACGTTTCTGGATATCGCGTGCTGCTTTCATCAGTGCATCACGAGGTGTGTCGCGATTGGTATTGGCGAGAAAGACAGAAAAAAGCTGCTGGCTATCAGTACTTATTTCACTCACATTTGGTTCCGTGGCATCGGTAGGGAGTTTTGCTTTTGAGACCCCATCTTTTATTTGTTGTAAAACTTTATCTGTATTGGCTTCGGCTGTGAGTGTGACAACTACGCTTGAGAATCATTCACGGCTTGATGATTCGATTTTATCAATACCCTGAATGCTCTGTATCTCTTTTTCTATACGACTCGTGATCAGAGAATCGATTTCTTCGGGGGCAACACCGCTATAGGCAGTCCCTATTTGGATAATACCGAATTTGATATCAGGAGAGGACTCTTTTGGTATGGAGAGGAGATTTGAGATACCAAGCAGACCAATCAGGCCCACCATCATAATACCGATTCGATAGTTTTTTACCCAAAAACCATAGAAACCAGAAAGGAGTTGTTCGCGAAGTTCAGAGTAAGAGGACATGTTTTATGAGTTACGAGGGGCTTTCTTTTGCAGGATAAAATCCAGTGCATTGTAATTTCGCATTTCAGAGAGAATAATCTCATCAGATGGATTGAGATCAGAAGTAATCTCAACACGATCATTCCAGAGTGTTCCGAGTATGACATTTTTTGTTTCGACAGAGAGAGCTCATTCAGCTGATGTCTTCACGATATAGACTTGTCCTTGGCCAGGTGCGAGAATATTTACCGCCGTGAGAGGAAGGGTAGGAAACACAGACGTCATAGGAATATCAATCGTGGCAAAATCACCATAGACAGAGACAGGAGCATTCACTCCTATTTTGACAGAGAAATTGAGTCCACGATCAGCAATAGGACTGATGCTGGCTATTTTACCAGGGAGAGATTCTCCACGATAATTCACACGGACATCTGTGCCTATTTCGAGTTGTGCAAGTGTCGCAGAATCAACCGTGATATCACATTCAGCATCATCACTGGCTATATCGATAATAGCTCGTCCAGTTGTTACCTCTTCACCTTCATCAACTTGTACTTTTCCAACCACACCAGAGACCGGTGCAGTGATAGTGAGACGATTGACATTACCCTGAGCATTCCGAAGTCGGACAGCTGCAGCAGATATGTTTTGATTGAGCTGTTTGAGGGTCACATCTCGCGACTTTTGTGCTGTTTCGTAGGCATTCTTTGCGAGTTGGAGACTATCACGACTATTTTCTTCGGCTGTTTGGACTGTTTTTTCACGAGAGAGACGCTCTTTTTCATAAGTAGCAAGGAATGTCTGAGCAGCATTGAGATAGCTGACGAGACCTGTTGAGATTGAGCTATATTGTGTTTGGTAACCGTCAATAGTTGCCTTATGTGCTGCTAGAGTTGTCGCGGTCATATTAGTCGAGTCTGTAACGGTATTTATCAACACTGTTTCCATACCGCGTAACACTTCATTTGCTATGAGATAGACACGTTGAAGTTCTGTGACCCTCTCTATGAGTGATAATGTTGGATCAGGAGACCAAACTCTATAAGGTAATAATTTTTGGAGAGAGGTTTCCGCTTTGGTTTTTTCTTGTGTATTGAGAGCGCCAAGGAGGTATTCGTATGTATCATTTGCATTTCTCTTTGCATCCGAAACACCCAAAAGCGTATCCGTTGTATCTATCACATTTGCGAGAAATGACTGAAAACTCTGAAGCTGACTCTGATAGGTTGTTTCATAACCAGAGAGAGTTTTTTCTTGAGTAGTAATGAAATTTTCGTAATCGAGTTGTGCTTTTGACTTACCAGTTGTCGGATCAGTCGTGGTCGAGAGTTTTGCTGCCTCATAATCTTTCACCGCTTTTTCGTAGGCGATTTTTGTGCTCGCTACTGATTGATCGAGCGAGAGAGTCGTACTGGCGAGACTTAGTTTCGAAGTTTCGAGCGCTATCGCTGCCTCATCGCGAGCATTATTTGTCGTACCATACGTATCATCAATCTCAGCAAGTATCTGACCTGCTACGACACGTTCACCAGCACGAACATAGATTCCACCCATACGTCCACTGGCCTGTGCAGTGATGTTTGCTTGTGTACCAGCCTTCATAAGAGCTGATTTTTGGAGGGTTATCTCTTTCGTTAGAGCTCCTGCCATGACTGTTTCAACTTCATAGGCAGGCTTTTCCTCAGCCAGAATATCTTTGTCTCCTTTGAAAATATTTGTCAGGATGATAGCTGCAAGCACTATACTGCCGAGAATGAGAAGGGTTCGAGAATTCATAGTATTATTTATGAGATATATATTTTTCTATACCGGAGAGATGGACTTGTTTTATGGTTATCAGCGATGCTGTGAGTTCTGGGAGAGGGAGATCTCCTATTTCTTTCATAAATTCGGGGACATGAGAACGCATGATGGATTCTATTTCAGCGTGTTTTTTGAGACCCAGTTTTGTGATGGATATTTTTTTCTGTCTTCTATCGGCGCTATCTTCTGTGCGAGAGACGAAACCTGCATCTATCATACGATCAATCATACCTGTTATATTTCCTTTGGTGGTATGATGATCACACCAGAGCTCGGTCATAGTCGAGACACTTCCTCCACGAGCCACGAGCTGTTTGAGGACACCAAATTGATGAAGCGTGATATCACTTTTTGCAAAAAATACCTTTTCGACAAACATATGGACAGCATGGCTCGCTTCCATCAGAGACTGAAAGAAGAGCATGACGTCCTGTTCTTTGATGCGAGTATGTGGCATGCTAGAGAGATATAGAATTACGGATTTTTTCTGCCATGGCTGCCATATTTTCTGGAGTTTCTGTGTGTGCTTTTGATGGATCGAGGTCACCTAATTGCATCAGAGGAATGAGGTGGAGATGGACGTGATCGGGAACTCAAAAACCTTCGATGCTATAGCCGATACGAGCACAGTTTGTCGCTTTTTGTATCGCCGGTCCCAGGATATTTTTTGCCACCATCATCATCTCAGTGTACAGCAAATCATCCATTTCGAGGATATTGCCTACTTCTTTTTTTGGAACGAGGAGTGTATGTCCGAGGTGAAGAGGATGGATATCGAGAAAAGCGAAAAATTGGTCATCTTCATAGACTTTGTAACTTGGTATTTCACCACCGATAATGCGACTAAAAATCGAAACCATAAACTATTATTTGAATAATAGTTTATATATAAAATAATTTATGCAAGGGAATTTATCCTGCTATTTTTTCTACTTTCTTGAGTCTTTTTTCGAGTTTTTCCGGAGAGCACTTCCTCATACG
>CAZVRL010000037.1:0-3769 GCA_964630285.1 uncultured Candidatus Peribacteria bacterium
TCTCGTGGCTCTGGCACGCCAGCGACGAGTGCATGGTAGGTCTTTTCGACTTTTCTCGTACGGAATTGTTCCGCCATATGTTCATAGGACTGACGGTTGAGACATGAGATAATAATGCCCGATGTATCACGGTCGATACGATGAGCAAGAGCTGGATGGGCAAAAGTTCCTGATGGTTTCCATCCACGTGATACGAGGTAGTCTTCGATTTGTTCTATCAGGGATACTTCATCAGTTTTATGATCTGGACTGTGTACTATGAGTCCTGACGGTTTGTCGTACACGAGGATATCGTCATCTTGATAGAGTATTCTCTCAGGTTCCAGTTTTTCATGAATTATTCGAGTGAAGGTTTCTTTCGTTTCCCAGATTTTGAGGATATCTGGAGGTACATCGACATCGAGGATGTCACCAGCACGAAGTTTTGTACTTTCGGGGAGTTTTTTGCCTGCAACAGTGATTTTCTTTGTTCGGAGGGCTTCGTAGATTTCTCAGAGCTTTGCCCCAGGAAATATTTTTCGTAAGTATCTATCGAGTCGTTGTCCGAGATCGTCTGAGGAGGGGGTGATTTGTTTCATGAGTGTGGCTCGATTGAGTTTATTTTCTGCGAAAAATATAGCGAGAAAGTTTATTTTTACAAATACCTCCTTTTGTATACTATGGTTTTCACTAGAATAGATATTTCAAAATCCCTGACGCTTACCTATGTCACTTACCAGAAAAATTCTTCTCCTCGTCGCTGGTGTCGTTGCTCTGTTTCTCGCTCTCAACCTCACAGTTTTGCCCTATGTGACACAGCGGTATTTCTTTGATTTCTTGCAGACATTTTACGCCGAAACACGGCAAAATGAAATCGATGCAGAGATTCTTTCTCTTATAAAACAATTTCCTGATGATGCTCCAGAACTCCTTGAAAAATACCGTGAAATCGATGAAGATCTCGGCAAACTCGCAACAGGTATCGAAACATATATTGATACGAGCCCAGTGTTTAATCGTGACTCAGTAGAGCAATATCTCGAGGAATCAGGTGTGGAACAAAAACAAGTGGAAGATGTCATAGGACTTAATGCTATGTCAGTATTTTTGCGTAGTGCTCCTCTCGGTTTTAGTTTCTCTGATGGGACAGATCCAAAGCGTCAATTTGTGATGCAAGTACTGGTTGCCATGATTGCTATCAACATCCTTTTCGTTTTAGCAATAGTAGGCTTTGTGCTGTATTTCCTCCGAAAATCATTCCAGCCTATCCATGCCGTGACTGATACCCTCGATAACTTCACGACCTCCGGAGGTAAAGCACTCGATTATCAAGGAAAGGATGAGTTCCGCCCGCTTGTAGATTCGCTTAATAATCTCCGTCTTCGTCTCGATCATCAGGAGAGTATTCGTACGCAGTTTCTCACCGATATGAGTCATGAGCTCAAGACTCCCATGACGGCTATCCGCGTCTACCTCGAGGGGATCAAGGATGGAGTTATACAGCTCAATACCAAAAATATCGATGCACTTGCGGGAGAATTAGCTCGTCTCACTCGAATCGTGGAGAGCTTGATGCACTTCCAAACTTTTGAAAGTCGTCCGACCGATTTCCGTCATGAAAAAATCAATCTCATTGATATATTTAACATTGTTCAGGAAACACACTCAGGCGAACTCTCACACCACGGACAATCGATGGCATATGTTGGCCCCAAGAGAGCAACTCTGGTTTTTGATCACGATAGTCTGATTCAGATATTTCACAATGTCGTAGGAAATTTCCTCCGATATGCAGGTTCTGGCACTCAACTCCGTGTGAATTTTTTCCACGAAAGCACAACAGATATTATTATATTCCAAGATAACGGTCGAGGTGTAAAAGCAGAAGATTTACCGTATCTCAAAGAAAAGTTTTATCAGGCAGATAAATCAAAGTCAGGGGATGTACGAGACCGAGGTCTCGGTATCGGTCTTTCTATTATTGATAAAATCGTTCGTGATGCAGGTGGTGCAGTAGATTTGATTAGTGCCGAAGGGGAGTGATTTACGGTACGAATTGAATTTCCACACCAAAAAACAAATAGATAGGTTGTTTATTATATATTTTTTGTCATTTTATATATATGATAAATATGCAAGAAATCATAGCAGAAGCGAAGCAAAGACCAGGCTATGTAGCTCCTTTGCCAGGGCAGATAGCTTTTGCGGATAGAATTGTTTTATTAACAATGACCTTACCAGATACTAGCCTTGCTAAAGTATTAGCATTGGGTTATGCGGAATCACTGGCAGCTGGCCACCTCTCAATACCACTCCTTGACCACTGAGCTCAAATGTTGGTATTGCGTCAAATAAATAGGGAAAGTATAGAAGCATCTTTGGGACGTAAATTGCTGTGGTAAAATAGTAATAAATAGAACAAAATAATGATTGAGAAAAACTTTTGACTTCTAAATTAGCACCTATATACTCTTGGTGCTAAAATAGTTAGCATTTAAATATTTTTAACCCCTTTACTTCTATGGCAAAAATTACGCCACTTCAGGACAGAGTCGTCCTCAGAAAAATGGAAGCCAAAAAAGAAACAGCTTCTGGTCTTATCCTCCCGAAAGAGCAAAATGATAATCCAAATATGTTTATCGTAGAGGCAGTCGGTCCAAAAGTTGAAGAAAAACTCGGATACGAATTAAAGACAGGCGATAAGGTGCTCAAAGGTCAGTACTCTGGCGATGATATCAAAATCGATGGAGAGGAGAATCTTACCATCGTCGCTGCCGAATACATTCTCGCAAAAGTTGATTAATCCTTAATTTCTAACAATTACTTTTATGGCTAAAAAACAAGTCCTCTTCGGAGATGCAGGTCGTCTCAAAATGCTCGAAGGTGTCAAAAAACTCCACGAAGCTGTCTCGGCTACTCTCGGTCCAAAAGGCCGTAATGTCGTCTTCCCAAAAAGTTATGGTGCACCTCAAGTGACAAACGATGGTGTAACGATTGCAAAAGAATTTGATCTCGAGGATCCAATCGAAAATATGGGTGCTGAGCTCATCAAAGATGTCGCCTCTAAAACAAATGATGCAGCAGGTGATGGTACGACTACAGCGACAGTTCTCACGTATGCGATGATATCAGAAGGTCTCCGAGAAATTCGCTCAGGTATCAATGCTATCGAACTCAAAAACGGTATGAAGCTCGCCGCAGCTGAAGTATCAAAAGAGCTCACGAAACATTCTCGTCCAGTTAAAACATCAGAAGAAATCGCAGCTATCGCGACTATCTCTGCTCAAAATGAAGAAGCTGGGAAAATCATCGCGGATGCTATGGATAAGGTAAAACGTGATGGTGTTATTACAGTCGAAGAAGGGAAGACATTTGGTATGACAGTGACGGTTACAGAAGGTATGCAATTCAAAAATGGTTTTGTAGCCCCATACATGATTACTGATGCAGAAAAAATGGAAGCTCGCTATACTGACGTGCCTGTGCTTATTACTGACAAAAAGATTTCTTCAACAAAAGATATCCTTAAAATTCTCGAATCACTCCTCCAATCAGGGAAACGTGAACTCGTCATCATCTGTGAAGATATCGATGGGGAAGCCCTCACAACTGTAGTCCTGAATAAACTCAAAGGTGTTTTTTCTATCCTTGCTATCAAGGCTCCTGGTTTTGGTGATCGTCGAAAAGAAAATCTCGCTGACCTCGCTCTCCTCACGGGAGCAGCAGTAGTCACGGAAGAAATCGGTCTCAAGCTCGATACAGTTGGTCTCGAGGTGCTCGGTAAAATCGA
>CAZVRL010000038.1:0-3664 GCA_964630285.1 uncultured Candidatus Peribacteria bacterium
CAGCTGTTTCTGATTCTCTCTCGTCTACAACAAAGACATCATCACTCGAAGCTGTCGCAGCTCCTGCATCAGCTCCATCAGCACCAACTGGTGAACTCGAGATGTCTGCAAAACCAAAGAAAGAATACACTGAAGCCGAAAAGGTCATGTGTTCTATTCTCAATGGGCCGAGCTGTGAAGCTTGTCAGTAAAAATTTAGCCCGTCCAATTGGACGGGCTTTTAAAAAAATATGAGCAATCCAGTTTGATTACATTATGTGCACAGAAGGTATCTAGAGAATTTTAGTGAGAAAGTTCCAGGGAGTAAAAAAGACGTTTTATATGTTATTTCTCTATTTGATTTGGAGAAAAACATATTGAGGCCAAATAATTACCCAGATAAAATCTTTAAAAAGGACCATCTTTATCCGGATGAGATGGAAAAATATTTTTGCCAAGTTGAATGAGCAGGTATAGCTGTTATAAGAAAAATAATAAATAAAGATAAAATTAGTTCTGACGAACGAAGAGAGTTGTCCTTGTATATGGCAATACAAAAGATGAGGACTTTGTCGGCTAAGCAACAACATGAAGATATAGCCACAAGTGCAGAAGTAAATAGGATTAAAACTATCATAAATAATCCTGAAAAATTAGTGAAAATTGTTAACCACCTTGAGTCATCATGAAGTAAGGATATTGAAGAAATCAAAAGAGACCCGAATATGTATTTTCAAAATGCTCTTCAGCTTATCGAATCTTGAGAAATTTTTCCTGTTTTGGAAAATAGTAAAGAGTCATGGGCTCATATCATCGCTCATTTGATACCTCAAATGTCTATGGATTATTGCAATGCTGACTGGCACATATTGCGATGTGGGGTAGATAATGAATTTGTAACTTCAGACAATCCGCTTGTAACAATGAATTTTTCTGATGTTACGGCCAAGAATGGAGTAATCTCAAAAAGGGATGTTCGAATTTTAGAAAATACTTTTCCATTGGATACTAAAACACTTTTACTTATGAGTATTAATGGCAGACGGGGTTTTTTTGATACTTGAGTAAATGAAAATTGAACATCAGTCAGGGAACTCAACTCTAGAACAACTGCTTTTGCTCATCGGTTTATTGCCTGAAAAAATAATCTTTTATTGAGTTCTCTAGGGAAAAAATTCTGATCATTGTGGAGATATAGGAGGAGTGCGACTAAAATTACTCCAGATAAACCTGAATGAGTACCTCAACTGTCGTGAGAAAATACAAAACACTTTTTTCCAAGAAGTATTTAATTTATGCCATCTTTACTTCCTGAGCCAGCGCACGAGCACGACCATAAGCGCGGATAGAGTTTTTATCTTTATATTTTTAGAATATGCATTCTTTCCTCGTCCAACTCTTCAAAAATCTCTCATCTATCGGTGTAGATTTGACGGGACTCACGATAGACCATATTGCGTACCGAGCTGAGAGTATCGAAGAGGGTGATGAGCTCAAGGCGGAATGGCTCACGAAGTATTCTCTTGTGGTGAGTACGCAGATAAAGGGAAGGGAAGTGTGTATGTTTGAATCACATCCACCATTGCAATATGAATCATGGGAGATTCCGTGTATTGAGTTGATGTTTCCGAAACCGAGTCGACCATTTGGTGGCTGGGATCATATCGAGGTCGTCTTGGGTCCATATTCTGATAAGATAGAGACTATACGAGAGCGAGTGAGAGAACGATTTCCACAGATTTCAGAGACAGCAACTGAGTATTCATACGACGAAGATGATTTTCATTCTTTTGATGGCAAAACAAAAAACCCAGCAGTGACACTCCGCTTTCCTGATAAGACAGCCATACGATTTCATACCGTCGACGCCCGGGAGGTGATAGCCATGTGACAATAAAAAATCCCCAGTGAGGGGATTTTGACAAAATATTTTATAGACTATAATCATGGATGAGACATTGATTTTTATATTCTAAAACTATATTTCTATGCCTGAAACACCAGAATTTGTATGAGAGTGATCTCATGATAGTCAGACAAGTGTATTGCCTCATATAAATACAGCTGTGTCAGATGCATTAGTAGAAATCCCTGTTCCAAACATGCGAGATCTCCAGCGAGATATCTCGGATGCTGTCCCAGCTTTAGCACAAAATGGGATGGAGATGAGGGTTGTGAAGCTCGGATGATTAACTTTTTGCTTGGCAGTCAAAATTGATCCCGCGGAGGCACTGAGTGTTTTCAATGGTTATTGAGGATTTAGATGTGATGAAATGAAGGCAGAAAGAGATATGATTGCAGGTATTAGTGGTGCAATTCCAAAAGGGGTATATCCGTTTATCGGATTGGTGACCGCTCCGGATGAAACACAAGTTTTCACTTTCTTAGCAGAAAATCAGAATATACCTTTCCGAGGAGCTGAGCCAATACGCGATTCACGTATGCCAATAATGACAACCCCAGAGGCTACTATTACAGGTACGTATAGTACTATTGCTGATATCCTACATGAGTTTCCAGGTGTCGAAATATACATAAATGGAACACGCACACTAGATGGCGGTCTTGTACCTAGTCTATCTATATGTGTGCCCCTCAAGAACGATAGTCAGAATGAGAGGGGGCTTAGAAGACGTGCGGAAGAAATTCCTGATACAGACACCATGACTGCTGTAAAAACTTTTTTAACAGAAAAAAAATGTCCTTACGTAGCAGAAATTGGTTTTAGTCGGGAACCTGCTGGGATAATAATGGGTCGTGCAACAGATTCTGCAACTCAGCGAAGATGGGCAGAGCAAAATAAGCCCACTTTTCAACAAGCAGAGCTCTATTATCCATTATAGTTATGCCTCATGCACTTGAGCTTCATTTCACAGAGTCATGTCTCCAGAGATTTCCTGGTGGTTGTCCTCTCGGATGAGCCGACCAAAAGGTTATACAACCTGCGGACAGAGATCGAGTGCTGGCATTGACTCATACAATACGGTCTCGTTTTCCGAGTATTGGAGACATGCTTATGCATGATTCATGTCGTTCAATGTGATGAGACTTTTCTTTTTCAGGAGATGTCTTCAGTGGTCTAGAAAAATTGCATCTTGGGGTGCGTCCAGAAGAATCCCTCGAAGATACTTACCCTACTGTGCAAAACGCACTTACGCAAACAGGTATTTCAACGGTGGGGCTTGGAGGTAATTTTGATACATTTGATGCTCGCGAGCTCATAACTCGAGCCCAGCAGGTTATAGGGATGCTCCTTGGCTTGTCTGTGTCCAATCCGAAACTTGAGAGAGTTATTTTTTCTCATGCAGCCAACAATATCCCAGATATAGGGCTGGCACAAGAAACGGTTGGGTGACTTCATGGAGAATGTCTCGAGGAAGTCATAGGAGACAACAGGTGCGTGTCTGATAGTGTCCTCTCTGAGAGATTTTTCTCTCCAACTGGCTTGCAGCGCTCAGCTTTCTGTTCCAAGACAGCATTGTACAAAAATAGTGTATGACGTGACATACATGTAGAGATGCTTTTTCTGTTCCTGAACAACAAGCATGGGTTTGGTGCCTTGCGAGAAAAGGCTGATTACGTCTGAGATATGGCTAATATTTCTATAACGCCCACATCAGTTTATCCCATGCATTCATCGGCAACTATGTGACAACATAAAAAGACACACGAACAGTGTCTCTCT
>CAZVRL010000039.1:0-3629 GCA_964630285.1 uncultured Candidatus Peribacteria bacterium
ATGTATTTATGAATAATAAATAATAATTTTTTGTTTTGTTTTTGTTTGTTGTGTTCTACTTTCTTTGTTTTTGTTTCTTTTCTTCTGTTACTTCTTTGACCCCCTAGTCCCTCCCCATGACTGTATTTCCTTCTTCCGTGAATAAAATGCGCGCTCAGGGGGATAAAGTCCCGTGTGGGATTTCCTGTTGAGATTGTGGAGGAACGCATATAATCGTATCAATATAAAGAGTATATCCTAGAGCATGATTACACCACACCAAGCGAAATACTTCGCCCTTGAATTATCAAAGCGAAGCCCCTCAAATAGTCTAGAGAAATTTACGGCCTCTCTCTTCGATGCTCAGGTAGACCTCAATCCTCACCAAGTTGAGGCTGCTTTGTTTGCTTTCAGGTCCCCACTCTCGAAGTGAGCCATACTCGCAGATGAGGTAGGTCTCGGAAAAACTATCGAAGCAGGCATACTTCTCTCTCAGAAATGGGCAGAGAGAAAGAGAAAAATCCTCATTATAGCTCCAGCAAATCTCCGTAAACAGTGGAGCCAAGAATTACTAGATAAATTTTTCCTGACTTCGTGCATTCTCGAATCAAAATCATTTAATGAATATACAAAAAAAGGAAACTTTAACCCGTTTGTCCAAGATAACATAGTGATCGCTTCCTATCAGTTTATACGGTCAAAATGATCCTATGTAGCCGCAATAGAGTGGGATCTCGTGGTGATCGATGAAGCCCATAGGCTCCGAAATGTTTATAAACCTGGAAATAAAATCGCAAAAGCTATCAAGGAGATGCTCGTTGACCGACCAAAGGTTCTACTAACAGCAACACCTTTGCAAAATTCACTCCTCGAACTCTATGGTTTGGTCTGATTTATCGATGATAATGTTTTTGGCGATCAAAAAAGCTTTAAAGCACAATTCTCAAGAGCAGAAAATGCACCAGATGTATGAGCTTTTGATGACCTAAAAGAAAGACTCAAACCAATATGCAAGAGGACTCTTCGCCGTGATGTGCTCGAGTATATTAAGTATACCAATCGTATCGCTCTCGTGGAAGAATTTTACCAATCCCATGATGAGCAACGACTCTACAATCTCCTCTCGGATTATCTCGCTCGAGAAAATCTCTACGCTCTCCCCGCGAGTCAGAGATCTCTTATGGAACTGATTATGAGACGATTACTTGCTTCATCGACCCATGCTATCTCCGAGACATTTACTGGGTTAAAAAACAAGCTCCTTGCACTAATTGTGATAATACAGACAGAAGAAAATGAGGCGACAAAAGCCGCAGAGAATGAAAATCTCGATGCTGTCATCATCGATGATATTTCAAAAAACTTTGAAGAGTACGATGAGTTTGCTGAGGAATATGATGAAGACGAGGAAGAGGATGGCGATGAAGGGAAAAAGAAAAAAAAGAAATTCACGAGTGTAGATATTCCTGGTATCGAGGAAGAAATCACTTTCCTTGAAGAATGTGAAACACTTGCCAAGTCTATCTCCAAAAATTCTAAAGGAGAAAAACTCGCTATTGCTCTCTCAAAGTGATTCGAAGAATTAGAGAAAATACGAGAAAGGAGTGAAGATAAAAAATATCCGCTCAAGAAGGCTCTCATCTTCACAGAAAGCACTAGGACACAAATATATGTGAAAGAAATCCTGGAAAAAAGTGGTTATGCTGGAAAAATCGTACTCTTCAATGGTTCAAATAATGATCCAGAATCTCGGGATATATATCAAGCATGGCTAAAAAAATACGCATGAACTGATAAAATCTCTGGTTCAAAAACGGTCGATATCCGTGCGGCACTTGTGGAGCACTTCCGAGATGAGGCGACTATCATGATTGCTACTGAAGCAGCTGCAGAAGGTATCAATCTCCAGTTTTGTTCATTTGTCATTAATTATGACCTCCCATGGAATCCACAGAGAATCGAACAGAGAATTGGCCGATGTCATCGATATGGCCAAAAGGCAGATGTCGTCGTTCTGAATTTCCTCAATAAATCAAATGCAGCTGATCAAAGAGTCTACGAAATACTTGCTGTGAAATTTCGGCTCTTTGAGTGAGTATTTGGTGTGTCGGACGATGTCCTTGGAAATATAGAGAACGGTGTCGATCTTGAGCGTCGTATAGCTCGTATTTATTCTGCATGTCGCACTGATAATGAGATTACCCAAGCCTTTGATGCTCTCCAAAGTGAACTCGATGTCGAAATCACGGAAACTATTGATACGGCTCGTAAATCCCTCCTCACAAATTTTGATGAAGAAGTCGCACAAAAGCTCAAGTTTCGAAAGACCGAGGCAGAGGCATCGCTCGATAAGTATCAGCAGTGGCTCTGGAGTATTACTCAGTATGCTTTGTCTGATCAGGCAGAATTTGAGAGTGACAGTTATTCCTTTACGCTCAAACATAATCCTTTTTCACAAGAGATGAAATATCTCGGACCATATCGGATTGGCAAAAATATAGAAGATGCTCATATCTATCGCATCGGTCATCCTCTTGCGGAAAATGTGATTGCAAAATGCCTAAACTATGAAACACTGTGAGGTGCTATCACTTTTGACTATACAGGAAGTGGGAAGAGAATCACTCTGGTACAAAATATGGTAAGAACTTCAGGATGGATACGACTCACAAAGCTCAGTATTGAGGCATTTGAGAGTGAAGATATACTTGTTTTCACGACGGTGTCAGATAGTGGAGAGATACTGGACCACGAGCTCGCACAAAAAATATTTTCTGTTTGATGAAGTGCAAGATGAGATTCAACAGTCTTACCACAGCCTCTCAAAGAGCTCATGGATACAACCTATACTACAGATAAGCAATGACTTCTCAAAATCACTGATCAACGCAATGCTCAGTATTTCCTAGAAGAGATAGAAAAGCTGGAGAAATGCGCCGATGACCAGACGAAATCTCTCGAAATAGCCCTGAAGGATGTGAAGACAAAGATAAAGGAACACACTCGAGCTGTAAAAAAATCAGAGAACCCAGCAGAGCAACTTGAGCTTCAGCAAAAAATCCAGGTACTTACCAAAGAACAGATGAAACTCCGACGAGAAATATTTGATCTCGAGGATAAAATCCTCGCACAGAGAGATCATACTATCGAGCTTCTGAAAGCTCGTAAAAATGAACGAACAACAGAAGAGCATATTTTCACTATCCGCTTCCATATCAACTAATTTCTCTTACCTCCTCCCTATGGAATCAAATTACACAAAACTTATAGCTACCCTCAGAGAATGTTTCATGCTGGATCAGGCTGACCTCGATTTTGGAATATATCGTATCATGAATTCACGCCGAACTGAGATAGAATCTTTTCTTGAGAAAGATCTTATTCCTCAGGTAAAAACCATTCTCGCCTCGGCATGAACACTAGACAAAGGAAGTCTTGAACGAGAGCTCGCAGAAGCAATCAGTAGTGCAAAAACTCTCTGAGCTGATCCTGAATCTCTCCCAAAAGTACGGGAAATTCGTGCGAAGCTCGCTGATTCAAATGACATCACTGCTCTGGAAAATGAAGTTTTTTCTCACCTGGCAAACTTTTTCAGACGATATTTTGATGCAGGAGACTTCATCTCTATGCGAAGATACAAGAAAGATGTC
>CAZVRL010000040.1:0-3413 GCA_964630285.1 uncultured Candidatus Peribacteria bacterium
AAATATCTGGACTCGTACCAAAATTATCTCCTCTCTATTATCTCCACCACCTTCTTTCGAGAAGTATGTCCATGAGTGATAGTAATGCTGGACTTTGGCACGTCGAAAAACTCAGAAAGTGCTTCTATGAGTCATCTATTTGCCTCACCATCGACAGGTTTTTCGCGGATTTTTACGACGAGTGTTTTCTCTCAGAAGAGATTCTCTACCCATTCGATAGATTCTTTCCGGCTCCCAGGTTTGACATAAACGGTGATTTTCATTATTGCTTTGCCCATTTTACACCTGCATACATAAATGGTGTTGCAAAGATACTCATGCAACATCGGAAGACCCAATACGGGAGGATAACGCCCCACATAAATGCATGATTACCTGCCCAAAATGAGACATCACCCGGGACGTACATCGCGAGATAGACGAAGAGAGCACCATCGATACCTTGTGAGATAAAATTGGAGAGATTGGTGGAGAGCCAGAGAGATTTTCACTTGAGCTTATCGCGGAGACGACAGAAGATGATGACATCGAGGATGTCTGAAACTGCGAAGGCAGTGATACTGGCAAGAGAAAACCGAATTGTCTGACCAAAAATAGTATCGAACGCTGATTCCTTGTCCACAAATATCATGCTCGCGGGGAGTGTCGTACTGAGCCATGAGAAAAAGGCGAGTCCAACAATAGAAAAGAGAGAAATGCGATAGACTGTTCTCGCTGTTTTATATCCCCATACTTGTGCGAGCACGTCATTGATACAATAGATAAAAGGGATAAAAAATATCGCCATAGAGACCTTGAGCTGAGGGATGTTTATGGGTCCGAAATGGAGTGATATATTTCCGACTGGAGACGTTTTTACACCGAGAGTTTCGGTCATGATGACACAGAAAATATAGAGCGCCACGAGGATGATGAGTTTGGTCTCTTGTGGAGTTGCTTCGTGCGATTTTTTGAAAAATGAGAACATAATCGAGGATAAATAATGAAAAAATAATGACGAATTTGAGAGAAATTAAATCATAGTGGACAAATTTAGGAGCTTTATGGAGAAATTGTATCTCAAAGAATATGAATGCAAACTTTATAAAACAATACGAGTCCCGCCTTGTATATTTGATCTTTGTGCATGTTCATAAGTTCCTGAATGGATACCATCGCAAATATGAGTTACGCCACTCTCAGAAAAAGCCTTTCCTATTTTGAGTTTGGATTGCATACCGCCAGTTCCGCTGGTAGATTTTTCTCAGCAAACATGGTGTATCCATTCGTCTGTGATAGTATCAGCTTTGAGCGTCTGTATTCTTGTGGATTCATTATCTTTATCACGGTAGACTCCATTGGTATTTGTGAGGAGGATGATATCTGTGGCACCGAGTATACGAGCGATGAGAAGCGCATTTTGATCATTATCAGCTCACTGACCCAGTTCACGCATTTCTGCAGTTGAGAGAGAGTCATTTTCATTGATAATTGGTAGTATTCAGCCACTCATGATATTTTGTATGGTAGAGGTGAATTGTGCTCGGTGTGATGGTATTTCTTCGAGAGTCGCATGAGTTGGTAGAATTTGAGCAGTGATAATACCGTGTTGCCTAAATTTTTCAGCATAACGAGCCATGAGTATTGGTTGTCCAACACTTGCAAGAACCTGCTTATTTGTTTCTCGTGGTAGCATTTCCCTCCCACATCCGACCGCCCCAGAAGAGACAAGTACGACGAATACTTGTTCTTGTATCAGTCTGGCGATATCTGTGATCATTTTTTCTACCTTTTCGCTGGTGTGGAAATTCGCGAGAGATTCTGTCCCTACTTTCACGATAATTGTTTTGTCCATAAAATTGTTGTATAAAAAATAAAAAACCCTCTTGTGCGCAAGAGGGTGAGATTCAAAAAATTCAAATATTACCTCTTGGGAGAAAAAAGAAGTGGAGGAACAGGTGATGTGATTTGGAAAATATGATTCATAGCAATAAAAAATCCCTCTTTTGAAGAGGGATTTGGATTAAAAACACAATAATCTACCTCTTCATGAAGTTGAGGTATGGCGGAGTTGAGATATTTCTATTGCAGAACATGGAGAAAGTATATATTGCGTACGACAAAAAGCAATAATTGCTCTTTTTTTCAAAAATCATTACAATCCAGTTCATGTCTCGTTTCTCCGATTATATCCAGAAAACATTTAGCTTCTCTTCATGAGAAGCGGATGAGATTATTGCTGCGATGATTAAGCCCATAGGGAAAAGTATTCGTATAAACACCAGAAAAATCACACTAGAAAACTTCAAACTTCACGCAAAAGAACAAGGCTGGACACTCACAGAGACTGACATTCCAGAGGTATTTCTTATCGACCGTGATGATACAACTATTGCTCTCGGTAACACTCTGGAGCACGTCGCGGGGTGGTTTTATATCCAAGAAGTTGCCGCAGCTCATCCACCGTATCTCCTCAAAAAACATATCACGAACGAGCCTGATAAAATTCTCGACATGTGCGCATCGCCAGGCGGGAAGACAACACAATTAGCTGATTATTTTCCAGATTCGCTCATCATAGCCAACGAAGTGAACCGCACACGCACGCCTCAGCTCTTCGATAATCTCGATCGTATGGGGTATGACAATATTGCCGTTGTTTCGTGTGATGGTCGTTTTTTCCAGAATTTCCCAGATTTTTTTGATGCCGTCTTGCTCGATGCTCCGTGTAGTGGCGAGGGGACAGCCTTTCGGGATAGTTCTATCGTGGATCATTGGCATGAGAAAAATATCGATCGCATAGCAAAACTCCAGAAACAACTCATGGAAACCGCTGAGGCCGTAGTGGCTCCTGGAGGTACACTTTCGTACTCGACCTGTACACTCAATGTGATGGAAAATGAAGAAGTACTCGATTCACGATTACAAAAAGAATCTACACCACTCACCGAATTATTTCGCAAGCGTTTTTGGCCTCATATAGAGCATACTGGAGGATTTTTTGCTTCTATTTTTCAGAAGAAAAATACTTCTCAAGCTGAGCATGACTATCCTGTATTGGCTGCACAGGGGCAGAAAAACCTTATCGTCACGCCAGCGACAAAAGGGGAGAAGGAAATCGTCGAACGATTCATCTCAAAACATCTGGAATCAAAACTCAAAAATGGTTTTCTCTATCTCACAAAAAATGGTGTCTATTTTCACCAGAAAAATTTGGGTCCACTCGCAGAATATTTCTTTTTTGTTCATGCGGGTACAAAAATCGGTACTATCAAAGGCAATACGTTCACTCCAACACATCATCTCTGGTGGTGTCTGGAAAAAACTTCTCACATACCAGAGCTTTCTATTTCATCGGAACAGTGGGCTGATAGTGTGCATCATAAACAAGTCACAGTAGATATGCCAGATGGATACTACAAAGTATCGTATGG
>CAZVRL010000041.1:0-3384 GCA_964630285.1 uncultured Candidatus Peribacteria bacterium
TTTTCAGATAATTTGCGATGAACGATAATCCGAGACTATCGAATATCTTGATAATCATATTTACAAGTCCGCTTGGTTTATCTTTGCTCTCGTAGTCGTTTGGTATAGAAGGGACATCTGCACTAATACGGAGGTCTCATAGTGTTTTTTCTACTACCTGTTGAGCTGCTTGAGCTTGTGTTGGTGCTTCCGGGGTTGCTGTAGGGGTATTTAGTTTTGATTCTATTTTATCTGAGAGTTGCTTGATATGTTCATCTATTTCCTTATCTCCCAGTTTCTTTTCTGTATCTGTGTCAGTTTTATCAGTATCTGGAGATTGAGATGAAAATTCTGTTGCATCGTCATCGTCATTCTTTTCATGCTGAATTGATTCTTTGAACTTTGCTAAGATATCGCTGATTTCACTGATAACAATATCTTTCTTTCCCTCATACTTCTTGAGAAGTTCATCTATGGCTTTTTGATATTTTTCTGTGAATTTTTGCTTTTCCGGATCTGTTAGTCCGTGACTCTTTGCAATTTCGTCTATAAAGCTCTTTTGCTTGCTTGATTCGTGTAAATCTACGAGCTTTTGAGGGGCTTCATTAGGCGATGTAGTAGGGGTAAGAGGAGACATAAATTTGTGCTATCTTCTCTATCATACCCTATTTTTTCCCTGTTTGCAAAGAATTGACTTTCTAGTTTTCCTTACAAAGAATTGACTTTCTGTTTTTTTATAAAATGTATATTTTGAAAAAAAGAATATTTTCCTATACTTATTTTGATGAAAAATGTAGATATTTGAGCTATTATCTGAGATATAAAAAAACGCTATTTATCATATGGAGAGGATGAGAAAAATCTCATACAAATGGCCTCTGAATATGCCATGAAAGCTCATGAATGAAAGAAAAGAAAATCAGGGGAACCATATATCAACCATCCGCTTCTGGCAACTCAGGAATTGATGGTAATAGAACCAGATCTGATCACCATAGTTGCCACCATTCTTCATGATACTGTCTCTGATGGAACAGGCACTTTTGATGAAATAGAAAAATTGTTTTGACAGGATGTGCGTCGAATAGTCGAAGCACTCGATAAAATCTGACTCATCAAGTATCGGGGGAATGAGAGTACTATTGAACGACTCCAGAGAACTCTCCTGGCTATGGCACAGGATGTTCGAAGTATCTTTGTAAAATTTGCTGACAGAATAGATAACCTCCGAAGTCTTCAGTACCATGAAACCTCTGAAACAGCAAAGAGAATTGCAGATGAGTCCCTCTCTATTTATGCGCCCATTGCTGCTCGTCTCGGTCTCTATGCTTTCAAGGAGACGATGGAGACATTAGCCCTCCGTGAACTCGATCTCGATGGCTATCTCCAGGTCACAGGAGAGCTCGCGCACTATACACTCGAACAGGACAAATTTCTCACTCAGTCTATCGACGGTGTGCGAAAAATGCTCCCTGAAAAATATAGAGATGCTGTTTCTTATAGAGTGAAGAAACCGTATTCTATTTACCGTAAGCTCAAACAATATGATGTGAAGAGTATACGAGATATATATGATGTTTTTGCTATCAGAATTATCGTCGATGACATTAGTGATTGTTATGCAGTTTTAGGTATTATACATGGGAATTTCACTCCTCTCTCTGAACGTTTCAAGGATTTCATAGCTGTTCCAAAATCAAATGGTTATCAGAGTCTCCATACAACTGTTCTTGGTTTTGATGGATATAAGCAGCCTATAGAGATACAAATACGTACGAAGCAAATGGATCAAGATGCAGAAAGGGGGACTGCTTCTCATATTCTCTATAAAATCCACGGAGACAATATGCAAAAGGAAGATGGTTATCAGGACCTGGTGCAGATGACTATGGATAGTCTCTTGGAACAGGGTTCTCTTCTGGGGCAGAAAGTATCTCTTCCGACGATGTTTGTATTTTCTCCTCGGGGTGATGTCTTCGAATTACCGCACAAAGCAACGCCAGTGGATTTTGCTTACGCTGTGCATTCTGACGTCTGATATCATACCGTATGAGCTCGTGTAAACGGTAAAATCACCACTCTTGATACATTCTTAAAAGATGGAGATATTGTTGAGATTATCACGAGTCCTCAGGCTCATCCAGCAGCTCAGTGGCTCGATTTTGTTGTTTCTTCGAAGGCAAAATCTCAAATAGGTGTTGAAGTAAAAAGACTTTCATGAGATCGTGCTCGAATTGTTGAGCGTGGTAAAAAACTCCTCTTCGATGCGTTTCGTGCTGAAGGAATAACACTCCAAGACGATTTATCGAATTTTTCTCAATACTACGGAAGTGTCCTCGACAACAAGAGACAGGAGGATTTTTATTACCAGCTTGGACAATGAATGAGAAAACCTTCCAGTTTTCTCCCGCGTCGTGAGAAAGCCAAAAAAATACCAAAAAAAGAAATTCTCGACAGCCCTGTCTATATCATGATAGGTGGAGAGAAGCATATTCCCCATCAAATTGCTCAGTGTTGTCATCCTATTTTCCCTGATGATATAGTCGCCGTCCTTCGTACTGCTGGTAAATGTATGGTGCATCATCGTGAGTGTGGCAGCTTGGCTCGTGTGAATCCC
Organism: uncultured Candidatus Peribacteria bacterium; assembly: GCA_964630285.1. Taxonomy (GTDB): domain Bacteria; phylum Patescibacteriota; class Gracilibacteria; order BD1-5; family JAGOOR01; genus JAGOOR01. The sequence continues at coordinate 2,597 of CAZVRL010000041.1, forward strand.
GCCAGAATGTTGCCTGCTTATTGGCACACAGGAGGGAAGTGAAAAGTTATTTCCTTTTCTCTACTATTCCATGATGTTCCTGGGCTTTTGTCTCGTATAACGAGAATTGTCTATGATATGGGTATCAATATCATAGATTTGCATGTCTTGCCTCAGGCAGGAGGTACGACAAAACTTTCTCTTTCTCTCGAGATTCCTGATGATGATGCCTCTATTGCTGATCGTCTCCTGGAGAGAATTCGGGTCTATATTCCTGAATTTCTCATGAAGGAAGATGATTTTTTTGACAAGAAGAAATAATCTATACAATTCGAGTACTTATTTATCAGTATATCAGCTTCTATGGCTCGTTTTTACGCTACAAAGAAAGAAGGGGAATCAAGCGACAAAATGCTTGTTCGATTCAAAAAACTTCTCTACGGTTCACGTTTGATTACTAATCTCCGTGCTACACGTTATAATTTCAAGACTCCTACAAAACGTAAGACTCGTGAAAAGGCTATCGTGTGTTCAAAGTACCGAGAGCTCACAGAAGAACTTTCTTAGTTTTCTCATTATCTCAAAATAATCCCGGCTTGTCCGGGATTTTTCTTGTTTCTGATTCAAACTTCTCTATACTTCTCGTAATCTTCTTTTTATGCTCTTTTTCTGAATACTATGTCTGATTCTCGGAGTAGCCATACTTTTTAATCCTGCACTCCTGGGTTTTTTGGTTGGTTTTTTTCTCTTCGTACTCTGATCTTGGGTGATTCTCGGTTGGTACAAAGTGAACAAAGTACTCGAAAAAA
>CAZVRL010000042.1:0-2996 GCA_964630285.1 uncultured Candidatus Peribacteria bacterium
TCTCGACCTCTGCCGTCCTATCTACGAACAAACCGCTCGTTATGGGCATTTTGGAAGAGGATATATGTGGGGGTAATTTAAAATATAGTTATAAAAATGAACGAGATTGATTTATTAAAACCATTTATGGAAACATTTGAAATTATTACGCAGGTTGAAGGGTTTTATAATTCTGCTTGGGAAAAGTTAATTATTTTAATAACTATTGGCTGAGCTATAGTGGGCATATTAGTTCCAGTTTTAATTTCATACTGGCAAAAAAAGGAACTCAAATTGAAAGAGGAAAAATTAGAAGTAAAAATAAAAGATGAAGTATCAAAAGCAAAAGAAGAATTAGATAAATATTTTTCAGAAGAAATAAAAAAACAAAAGTTAATATTTGAGCAAGAAAATATAAAACTAAGGGCATTGGCAGATTGATGAATATTGCATTTACAAGCAAACAATCTTATTTCGTCTAATGCCCCTAAAACAGAAATATTAGCTAGCTTAATAAGAGGATCATTAAATTATTTAATCGGTGAAAATTTTAAGAATCTACGGAAAACACTACGAATGATAACTCAAAACTTAAACGGTGTTTCTCAAGAAGAATTTGATAAATTAAAAAATGATTATGAAGCAGACATAATAGAACTTCTGAATATGTTAAAGGAGAAAAATGAAAAATGAATTTTTTGAGAGATAATTATTGAAATTCAAGATAAATATAACAGACTTCCTAGAACAAGATAAATACGCTCTGAGTGAATTATTTTTATCTCTAAATATGTCCAAAATCCTCGACACTCATAATGTCGAGGATTTTTTCTATATCCCAATTCTATCCCTCAGTGCCTTCAGATGATGTCTCACCCTTCCCTCCTCTTCGAGGAAGTAGGGATTCATCTGTCCAAGAGTACCGTGTTTTTTACTGGGAATTTTCTCTCCATGATTATCAGATCAGAATGTTAGGAGGAGATTGTATCGGTCTTTTATTTCGAGGATAACCCGTGCCCATTCTGGCGTTGCGAGAGCATTGAGTTCTATGCCCATCACGCCCTGGTCGACGAGCTGTGCGATGTCTCTCTGGAGTCAGGCGATGCCTTCGTATTTCTCCCAACTGAAGTTCGGATGAGCGATAGAGATGACCCCGCCCATATCTCGGACGATACGGCTCGCCTCTTCAGTGGTTGGTTCGTATTCTGGTATTTCGACCGCTCCTATCGGATTTCGTCCTTCACGCTTGAGACATTCATTGAGAAATCAGATTCTATCAGGTTTTGAATGCTTTCTTTGCTGGTCACGATTCGCCATCTCAACGGCACCTGGAGTGCTATACACATAACTAGAGAGATGAGCGTTATTGAGACTCTCGGGGTTGTATCATTTTGCTCGTGCCCATTCTTGTAATCCTGCATAACTCAGTGGATATTTTTGTTCGATGAGTCTCTCAACCTGCTGACGGATTTTCTCCATCTTCCCTGTGCGAGTTCTCTCGAGCATAGCATGAGCTTGCTCATTAAATTGAGGCGCATATGCTGTCATATGAAGGCCCACCTTGCTCAGACCTGCGAAAAAATGTGTAGAAATCTCACTCGCAGGCGTCGTCTCGATGCCTCTCGCACGAAGCTCCTCAGCGAATCATTCACTCACGAGATCATGATCCGTGAGTGTCGCAAACTCGACCCCAGAAGATACGAGATTTTCGAGTACTTGTTCTGGTCTGTCACGCCCATCAGAGAGCGTGGTATGGAAATGGAGGTCGGCTTTCATAAAGAGAAAATTATGAGATAAGCACACTCAGTCTAGTACGAATTTTTGTTTTTGACAAAAATGTCTATAATTTTGAACAAAATAGAAACACTTTTCTCTATTTTTATTATTTAATAGAGCAAAAGTCACTCTTTATAAATTGTTAAAAAAATAAACATATGAAGTACGAAGCATTTTTTTCACGTCTAGGATTCGGGAAACTCGAGAGCGATATCTATGTCGCTCTGCTCAAGAAGTCTCCCCTCTCTATCTCCGATATTGCCCGTGAGATACGGGCGTATCGAGGAGTCCTCTATCAGACTCTTCCCTTACTTCTCGAGAAGTGAGTGATTAGCACGGTGAAAGAAGGCAAACGCACGCTCTATCGCGCAGAATCTCCAGAGAAACTTCGATTGCTCTATGAAGCGGAACAAGCGACATTTGAGACGATTATCTCACAGATGGAGCGGGATTATATGGTGGAAGGAGAGAAACCAGTTTTACGCTATTTTGAGGGAAAAGATGAACTCAAAAAAATATTTATCGATGTCGGGCAGACCCTTCCAAAAGACGGAACATGGTATCGATATTCTTCGAGAAAAGCCGATAGAAGTCCTGACGTCGAACTCGTGAAACGATACAAAGAACTCCGCGATGAAAAGAAGCTCCAACGCATGGTCATCACGAACGATTCACTCGCAAAAACCAAGCGATGGTGACTCGATAGTGAGATGGTTTCTATTCCTGCTTCGTACGATCTCTTCGAAGACAATTGTGCCAAGGCGATTTACGGAAACAAGATTTCATTTATTGATTGGGATGCGATGACAGGATTTACGATAGAGAGCGAGAAACTCGCACGTTTCGAAGAAAAGATATTTAAACTCCTCTTCAAATATATGAGGAAAGAGAAAAAATAATTATAATACTAGCATTATGCGACTCGGATACTTCCTCAAACTCGTGGTTCTGTTTTCTCTCACTGTTTTTGCCTACCAAAATAGTGATGAGATAGTGAAAAATATCAGAACAGCCGTGCACCAGCACTTCCCTTGTGCGATTCCACTGACCTATTCCCTCGGTACGTTTGATGCGCGATTTGGACTCTCTCGGGAAGAATTTCTCACCCATATAACAACGTCTGAAAAGGCTTGGGAAGATGTCGTAGGGAAAGAACTCTTTCGCTACGTCGATACTGGCGGTGATCTCACGGTGAATCTCATCTACGATGAACGACAGGAAACAACCAATAAACTCCAGGC
>CAZVRL010000043.1:0-2867 GCA_964630285.1 uncultured Candidatus Peribacteria bacterium
ACCTGAAAATTTTCTTCCGTTATACGAAATTCTTTGCCAAACTTGTACGCTGTGAGCTTCCCCGCTTTGATATAGCGGTAGATAGTCATTACATTGACCTTGAGCTTCTCAGCGAGTTCGTGAGCTGTATAAAAAGCTCATTCGGTCTCAGTTGTAGTTGTTTCAGGGGTGGTGTTCATAATTGTTTGTGTGATAAGATTATACTTTACTTTTGTTTACATCAAGTTATTTTTGAAAAAAATTCTTGAACTACTTCTTTTTTGATTGGTGCGTACTCTTTGAGGGCTTTCTCAAGCTGAGTGACCCAACTGCGGGGATACTGTATATCTGCAAGTATTGTCTCCATTTTCTTCAGGTCTGATACGGTACGATACCAAGTCCTCTCGTGGGCATTTTTGGTGATAATGGTACGCAAATCACGGACACCATCACCGTCACGGCTGAGGAGTACAAGTCCTGTGAGATAGATTGCCTCTTTGAGCTTGCACTTCTTTGAAAGACACGCTGTGAGGATTTCGTGAGGAGTGGTGAGGGTTGAGTGAGTCCCTAGTGCTCAATCTATGATATATGTTTTCCAATAGTATAAGAGGGCTTTTTGACTCATCTCAGTATTGAACACCTCAAAGAAATGAGGATTTTTGTTGTATCATAGTTTCTCAAGTATCCTATTCATCTTGTTGGTATCAGAGAGGCGTATTTCTATTCTGAGTATTTCTGTCTTTGCTTTCTGAATTGGTTCAAAGAGGTTCATCTGATATACTGTTTGGCTCTTGTCTATCGCTCTTTTTGTTCATTTTTTCAGGTCAGATACTTTGTCATATATTATCATTTCGTGCGTAGTAGTATGAGCACAGAGACTCTCTCCACCGTTTATATAGCGAGCTTTCGTCATATCTATATTTTTTCTCATATTCACCTTGTTCAGCTCTTTGATGATATAGCTAGTCGTATAGCCGTCTCTGAGGATGATATTTTTTGAAAAGTGGACACATCGCACACTTGCCCGCCTGAGTGTTTCGTTTTCAATGCCTATATTCATTATCTTGAGGCGTTCCTGAAGTGTTTTGATGAGACTTTCAAAATCTGTATCTCGGAGTTCAGTGAGGTTATTGAGGAAAAGAATTTTGGGGACCGAAAACTCTATCCGCACAAAATCCTGATCTACTTTTCATCGTGTCTTGTAGCCACTGAGTCGGGGGAAGTAGAGACCTGAGTCTTTTTCTTTTTTTCAGGGGTTTTTGATATACCTCTCGTATCCAATAGTACGGGCTGAGAGGTCCCACTTTGCTTCATTCAAAAAAGTGATAGCTGATTTTGGTATAGAGAGGATGACTGTATCGATCATAGGATTATTTATAGAGGTGAGGGTTGACCCGTTTATCAACTTTCAGAAGCAACTGAAAAAAATCCACAAACTGCTGTCGCTCTTGCGGTTGAAGGTTTTCGAGTATGTCGTTTCTGTCAGGAGACATAAAAAAACTGTAGGGTTGTGCCTACAGAGTATTTATGACCTATTTATAAATGTTTATGAGAAGTTTATAAACTATTTATAAACTCCGATACTTCGGATTGATACGCACTTTTGTCGTGTTGTATTCGAGAAAATCATCAATATCAGCCTCCAATTTCATCGTTGTCTGTATTTTGAGGCAAGCATTATATACCTTATTTTTTGCTGTTTTCTTTTGCTCTTCTGGTGTCCTATATCCCCACTCTTCAAGTATTTCATCTCCGTGAAGATAATCAGTGTTTTTTTGCTTTATGAGTGAGCGTATAAGCAATACTGCATCGGTTTCTTTTTTACTTTTTGAAAACTGAATTTTCTTCTTTCAAAGAGCGAGTGTGTCTGTCTTGGTATCAAATCAAAGTATAAATGTTTTTGGGTTTTCCTTTCTATACTCATCATAGACTAGTTCTCTGAATGACTCATTCGGGAGTATGCTTGCATAATAATTTGGTGAATAACTATCCCCAGAAAACCATATTTTCAATACTTCAATAAAACCTAGAAACTCAAGAGCATAAAGGGTATGGATAAAAAGCTTTTGCCTCTTTTCTTCACTCGAAAGATGAATATGAAAATCACTGGAAACAATAAAGTTTTTTGTGTAGTTTTCAAATGCTTTCATCTCCCTTATCTCTCGTATAAATAATTCTTTTTGCTTTTCAAAATTGAAATAATTACTCTTTAATACAAGTAATTCTCAAGCAAGGAATTCTTTGATATAATTGTCCAATTTTACTTTTAGTCACGCATCATTATGGGGTCACGAGGGATCAGGTCGAAAATAGATTTGGTCTCCACTGCTTACTTCCAGAACTTGCTCTACAAAAATCATTGCTTCTGTACCGAGACACTTATCCTCAGCAAATCTTTTGTTTATATATTTTATTATTTTTTGTTGAGCTGGAGTATATTTTCAAATGTCCTCTTTAGTTTTGGGTATCTTTGCACCAATACCTGAGTCTGAATAAAACCCAACATCAAATCTTTTATCAATATCTATATGCTGTGAGAGGTATCGAAAGTATTTATCACCATTCCATCCTAATGGCAATACATCACGCATTCAAAAATAATCGTTTGTTTCTGGAAGAAATTCCTTTTTTGTGAAAACCCACCAAAAAAAGAAGGTCTTATCATCCATAAAATAGCTCATTTCTCAGTCTTTTTGTAGATCTTCTTGCATTTCATAATTATATTTCGTGTCAAGAAAAGTAAAGAATAATTGAAATAGATTATTTTATGCTATAATTTCTCTGCTTCAGATTTTATCTCTCCAAAAAGCTAAAAGCCCTGAAGTCTCAAATTGAGTTCTAATTTTTCTCCAGTCGAGAGTTCTGAACTCATCCAGAGTAGACTGCCA
>CAZVRL010000044.1:0-2858 GCA_964630285.1 uncultured Candidatus Peribacteria bacterium
TGTCCTGACCATTTCAAAATGATACACTCATGTGAATCCCTCGACTTCGAGTACTTAAGAAACATGTGGAAGTCTATGGACGGACACTCTCGGACGCTCGATGGAGACAAGAACTCGAGCCGACTCTTGAAAATGCAGGGCTGATATATAAGGAGTATGAAGGGCGGACGGTCCTCTTGAGTCCTCCACAGTGAGTGATGGAAGTAAATAATTCTATTTCATAAAGAGCCTAATATGTCTAAAAAAACAACCAGAAAACTAGTCAAAGAAAAAAATCCCACGAAAAGCATAGCAGAGCCAATTAAATCAGAAAAGGTAAGAAGCACACTCTCTGAACTTGGTCTAATTTCTCTCGCTCCAGAATCAGTCTACAAAAAGGCAGGAAAAATAATGGAGAAACTCAAGGAAACTTGAAATATATCCGAAGAAGAGAGTGCTGAACTATGAAAATACTATTCATCAATCAATAGCACTAAAACACATGTTCTTCTGGCTGAAACTGTCCGTGACGAAAGGGATAGAACTATGATTATGGAATTTGCTGAAGATCTCATAAAAGAATTTGAGTGTACTAAAATATATGAGCGGGCACTTTGTGAAATCGTTGCTTCACACTATATGGGAGTCATGAAAGCATCCAGGAATATGAATAATTTTCAGAATCTCGAAACACTCTCTGAAGTAAAAAACTCTTATTATGCTATTTTGGGCAAAGAACTGGAGAGACAACAAAGGATGTACCTCCATGCTTTTCAATCACTCCAGGCCATGAAGTCACCTCCGATAAATATATCCCTGAAAGCAAATAATGCATTTATTGCTCAGAATCAACAATTTAATAATAATCCCAACCAATTATGAGAAAATCAATAGCCACTAATCATCTCGGAAGTTTTTCTCTCAATCACTGTCGAAAATTCAGCATACAAGATGCTACAAAACAGATAAAAACTGTTCAGACAAAGGAAATAATGGAAAACATGTTTTGATTTCCTATCGAAATATTTGAAACACCGTGTCATTTTTGAGGGAAGAGGTACTGGTTTTCCTGTCCAGTGTGCAGTAAACGAGTTTTTATGCTCTACCAAGACCCTATTACATCAGCCATCATGTGTAGACATTGTGTGGGGCTCTCCTATAGAAAACAACGGTTTAAGTGAATGGTAGAGGAATGAGATGACTGGGAAGTGGAATCTTAATTTTAATTACTATAATTTATCAATATGAATAAATATATTCTCTATGCTCGAAAATCGAGTGAAAGTGATGAAAAGCAGGTCCAATCAATCGATGATCAGCTTGATTTCTGAACCAAAAGAGCACAAAACCTCTGACTCAAGGTAGTCAAAGTGTTTACTGAGGAAAAATCTGCAAAAGACCCAAATGAGAGAAAGGTATTTTTGGAAATGATGCAATATATCAAGGATGGTAATGCTGACAGTATTGTCGCTTGGAAACTTGACCGACTCACTCGCAATCCTGTAGATACTGGGCTGATACAATTCATGCTCCAAAAAGAAAAAATAAAGAGCATTATCACGAGCGATAGAGAGTATCTGCCTCAAGATGCTGGTCTCCTTTTCAGTGTAGAGACGGGGAATGCCAATCAATTTATCATGGATTTATCAAAGAATACAAAAAGAGGCATGAGAGGAAAAGCTGACCGATGAGGACTGGGCTGACCAGCCCCTCACGGGTATCTCAATGATGTTATCAATAAAACAGTAATACCTGATCACGCGAGATTTGATACAATTCGACAGATGTGGGACCTCATGCTCAAAGGTATTCATTCAGTCCCTGATATAGTAGATATTGCCAATAATAAGTGGGGATTTCTCACTCTGAGAAAGAAGAAGAAATGAGGATGTCCTCTCAATGCCAGCACTCTCAATCACATCTTTCATAATCCTTTCTATAAAGGCATGATTCGATTCAAAGGAGATTTGATACAGTGACTGCATACTCCTATGGTAACTCCAGCAGAATTTGAGAGAGTTCAGCAGATTCTCTCAGGCGGTATAAATCCTGATAATGAGCGTTCTCAAAAGCATTGTTTTGCCTTTACGGGGTCCATTCATTGTGGGTGTTGTGGATGTGCTATCACTGCAGAACACAAGTCAAAACATCAAAAAAACGGAAACAAACACGACTATATCTACTATCACTGTACCCATAGAAAAGATACCAAGCTAAAAAAGTGTGACCAGAGAGGCAATATATCTGAATCAGCTCTTCAGAAGCAAATCGAAGAGTTACTCACAGGCATTCAAATACATCCTGATTTTGTGACCTTTGCGAAGAGAATCATCAGGGAAAAGCATGAGGTAGAGATAGGAGCCGAACTCTCTATCAGAAATAGAATTGATTGTGATATAAACAAGGAAAATACACAACTAGCGAGATTGCTACCTCTTCTTCTGGATGAAACTATCTCAAAGGAAGAATATGACAATCAAAAAACAGCTATTAAGAAACGAATAGAGCTCTTGCAATCACAAAAGACTATTCAGCAAGAAAATACCTATAATTGGGTCGATACTGTTGAGAATACTCTTGATTTCGTGAGTCGTGCTCGTGAGCGATTTAGTACTGGAAATGTAGAAACAAAAAAGATGATTTTCAAAGCTCTTGGTTCGAACCTCATCCTCAAGGACGGAAAACTCAGTCTTGATATGCATTCATGGTTTTTACCATTCAAAAAAATCAATGATCGCCAATTCGGGTGACTCTCTCGGTTAGAACCTGTCAAAAAAAGCACCAGTATACAAGATACTGATGCTTTGGGTGAATTGAATTCAATATGGCTCCCCGGGTAGGATTCGAACCTACGACCAATTGGTTAACAGCCAACTGCT
>CAZVRL010000045.1:0-2622 GCA_964630285.1 uncultured Candidatus Peribacteria bacterium
CAGAGCCACCCGCTGAGTCTCCCTCGACGATGTAGAGCTCTGATTTTGATGGATCCTTGCTCGCACAGTCAGCGAGTTTACCTGGGAGCGTGAGACCTTCGAGAGCACCCTTGCGGATGATAGTTTCGCGAGCAGAGCGTGCCGCTATACGAGCACGAGATGCGAGGAGACATTTATCGATGATAGCTTTCGCTGTTTTTGGTTGTTCTGCGAGGAAATCACCGAGCGTTTCTGCGACAGATTTGTCGACAATACCTCGGACTTCAGAGTTTCAGAGTTTATCTTTTGTCTGACCTTCGAATTGTGGTTCTGGGACTTTCACGGAGATGATGGCTGTGAGACCTTCTGCGACGTCTTCGTTGGTGAGATTTGAGTCTTTTTCTGTGAGGAAATTTTTCTCACGTGCGTATTTGTTGATAGTACGTGTGAGGGCTGTTCGGAAACCAGTCATATGAGTACCTCCACCTGGCGTGATAACGTTGTTTACGAAACTCGTGAGATGTTCTGAATAGTCTTCTTTTCGGTACTGGAGTGCAACTTCGACAGAAACAAAATCTACCATATTATCGGTACAAAATATATCACCGATAGATTCGTGGTGACGGTTGAGGTAAGTAATATATGATTTGAGACCTCCTTCGAAATAGTATCGAATACGGTCTTTTGAATTACTACGTTCGTCGATAGCAGTGAGAGTGATGCCTCGTGTGAGATACGCTCTTTCACGGAAGTCTTTTTTGACGTATCCAAAATCAAAGACGATATCCTCGAAGATAGTATCGTCAGGCCAGAACTCGATTCGTGTACCATTTGCGTGATCTGTTTTTCCGACTTTCTCGACTGGACCGTCTGGTTTTCCCTGTTTGTATGTCTGTACGTACTCAGATCCATCCTTCCACACGGTTGCAACCATCTTGATAGAGAGAGCGTTGACGACTGAAGCACCGACACCGTGGAGACCTCCTGAAACCTTATAGCCTGAATTTTCACCACCGAATTTACCACCGGCATGGAGGACGGTCATCACTGTTTCGAGGGTTGAAACACCTGTTTTCGGATGAATATCAGTTGGGATACCTCGACCATTATCTTCGACGACACAGCTTCCATCGTTGGTGAGACGGAGTGTTATGTGCGTACAATGACCTGCGAGGGCTTCATCGATAGAGTTATCGACTATTTCCTTGATACAGTGATCACGGCCACGCGCATCAGTAGAACCGATGTACATACCAGGACGCTTTCGTACGGCTTCGAGACCTTCGAGGACCTGAATGGAACTGGCTCAGTATTGAGCTTCTTCTTTTTTAGACATAGATGAAAAACTGAATTAATCAGCGAGAGAATCAATATAGATGATTTCTTGCTTGTAGAGTACTTTGATGATATTACTGACGACGTAGAAGAGTTCTCAGCGCGTGATTTTTTCATCAGCTGCTGTCACTCCTTCAGGGAGTATACCCAAATTTTTCGAAGTTTCCATCACAATTTCTTGCCAAGGCTGAGAAGTGTTTGTTTTTGGCATTAATTTGACTGCTGAAAGTACCATAGCAATAGCTTCTGCTCGGGTTATATCATCCTCTGGACGGAAGTTTTTATTATTTTTTGTGATAATGCCATTTTTGGCAGCGATTTCGACAGAACGACAGGCCCATGAATTTGGGTTATTTTGACCGACATCGAGAAATATATTTTCACACGTGTATGGGTCTGGGAGAGATATGGCATCTATATTGCGAAAATTTCAGGCAGTGAGACGGAGAGCGATTCCGACGACCTCTTGTCGGAGTACTCGGTCAGAGAGAGCATAGTTTTCGATAGGTCTCTGGCGGACAATCACATGTTTATCTGCCAAATATTCGGCATAATTGAGGAGATTGAGCGCTGACACTGAATCCACGAGCAATATGATACTCGTGAGGAAAAGGACGGTTTTTTTCATAGTTTTTGAGTATCGCCTAGTATAGATGACAATGTTCGGTTGCAAGTCTCTGGAGTTGATTTTGAGTGAGCGATGGTCTCGTATATTGCAATGGTGAAAACTTGTGATACACTGTGCACATGAAAGTCTTTCTTATGCTCTTTTTCTGGGCCTTGGTCCTCTGGCCCATTATTAGTTGGATGTCCTACCATGTGGCAGGATGGAGTAAGTGGCAGAAACTTTTCCGCCGCGATGTCACAAACGACACAGACTTGGCAAATTCTGTCGGTCTCAAAAAATTCTGAGGATACAATCGTTGTGTCCGAATTGGTATCGAGGATTATGGTATCGCCTTCAGGCCTACATTTTTTCTCTTGTTTCATAAATCATTCTGTGTTCCCTGGATTCAGATTCTCTCTTTCCAAGCGAGTATCGGAAAATTTTCAAAAGTTTGTATTTTGCACACCTCACAAGGAGATATCAGAATAACTGGAGATGCCGCAGAGATTGTCAGTCGAGGCTGTGAGAGTCATTATGTCAGTCGCATTGGCTAGCATAATTAGCACCTAAACACTTTTGGTGCTAAAAATATTTGCAATGGTAAAAAAGTTTGGTATACTGAGGGGGTAAATTCAATTTTTAACCCCTATTTTTATGTGAAAAATTATTGGTATTGACCTCGGTACGACCAACTCAGCCCT
>CAZVRL010000046.1:0-2446 GCA_964630285.1 uncultured Candidatus Peribacteria bacterium
CAGATCATTTTGCCTCACAAAAGTGACAAAGGAGACAGTTTTCTGGCTTTGTATGAACCCGCATCAGGAGGTCACAAGAGGGGCATCGAGCTGCCCAGCCACAGTCGCGACACACGAGGGTACTCATAGCGCCTCGACGATTCAGAGAGAGGAGAATTTTTTCTCATCGGGTAAGAGTTTCCCGCATACGCTCCAAAAGAACCTCTGAGATGAGAGGTTTTACAGAGCGGATCTGATTCATGTCTATGACGGTGATCATTCTTCGAATTCTTCGAGGATAAACTTCACGAAGTCGCCGTGACTTTCGAAATGGTTGTATACTGAAGCAAATCGGAGACAGGCTACCTCGTCGATATCTTTGAGTTTATGGAGGACGTCCTTTCCTATTCTTTTTGAAGTCACTCCTGTTTTATTTTCTGCCCACTCGATTTCGAGAACATTGATCATGGACTCTATTTTCTCTCGTGGTATATTTCGTTTATTGCAGGCCTTGAGAATACTGGCTTCGAGTTTTGAGCGATTGTAGAGTTCTTTTTTTCCAGATGTTTTATTCACAAAGAAACTCACGAATTCCATACGTTCAAACGTCGTAAAACGGGCTTCGCATTTTTCACATTCTCGACGGCGACGAATAGAGAGTCCGTCTTCTGAGAGACGAGAATCTATGACACGAGTTTCGAGGTTTTTGCATTTAGGACAGCGCATAGGCGGAGAATATGAATTTTTGAGAGAAAGTAAATTAAAACTCCCTGCTCTCCCCTTCCATCAACGGGATAAATTCTATTCCATTTTTTCCTAAAATCTCTACCGGCATTTTATGGGTGGAACCAAATCTGATGAAATCATGCACTGGGAAAGTAATACGTGGTTTTAACTTAAGTGCATAATCTATAGCCTCACTCGCTTTGATCCATGGTCATGTCATAGGGAGAGCAAGGACGTCGACATTTCTTTTTGGGTCAGTCAAAGCATCTCCGGGATAGAAAAGCTTGTCATCAATAAAAAATCCCGTATTTGTAGAAAGAGGAATACTGTCATGCTGCAATGCATGATGAACTCCATATCCAGTCAGGATAATCCCCTCAAAATCAACAGTCTGGCCATCCTGGATAATGATATGCTCTATATTTTCTGTTTTGAGAAGTGCGGAAACTGAAGTGTTCGCAAATATCTGAACATCAGGACTATTCTTGAGAATCACCCGGAGAGAATCCAGATGATAATGATCGGCATGTTCGTGGGTAAAGAGAATGGCGTCGATATTTTCGAGTTTTGAATGTGCCTCTATAGTAAAACATCCTGGATCAGTCAGGAGTCTTTTATTCTTAGTTTCGACGAGCAGGCAACAATGTCAGAGTTTTGTGATTTTCATGGATATAAAATTAAAATCCGACCACTTCCCGAATCCCCTCCTCAAATCGCTCCTCTGAGAAACTCATTCCGTGTTCACGAATAAAGTCATGATTCCATTGAATATCATCTACTCTCTCTAGTGCAACAGCGAGTGAAGCAGGGGTCTGTTCTGAAAACAAAAGTCCTGTCTGTCCATGAATAACTGTTTCTGTGGCTCCTCCATCGCCGTATGCGATAACAGGTGCACCATGTGCCATAGCTTCGAGAGCGACGATACCAAAGTCTTCTTCTTGCGGCATGATAAATCACTTCGCTCACTCGAGTGCACGAATCACATCTTCATCAGATCCGTCAAATACCCATTCTATCGTCGGTCATGATATTTTTTGCAGAGTATCCGTGACAGCATTGTGCGTGCTAGTAAATATTTTGAGCCGTATTTTCAGTGCATTACAAGCCTCTATAGCTATATCAAATTTCTTATAAGGAACAACCCGCCCAAGACACATAAAATAATTCCTTGGTCATTCTTCATTCTTCATATCTCATTCTTCATTTGTAAGAAATGGATACACTACCCTACTTTCTCTCTCATAGTATTCTGTGATTCTATCGCGCGTTGTCCCGGAATTTGCGATAAATATATCTGGTCTCTGGGCTGCCTTTTTATCCCATCGTCTCATAACGGCAAAAGCAGGGGGGATAACCAGCTTGGCAAACCAATTGAGCCAACCGAATTCGAGAAAACCTCGATACGCCTCACTGTGACTCCAGAGATATCGAGTCGGCGTATGACAGTAACAGATATGTTTGGTCTTTCATTTGGTATGAATCCCCTTTGCTTCTGCAGAGCTCGATGAAATCACGAGATCGTAACCAGAGAAATTGAACCACCAAAAAGCTAGAGGACGCAGGAGCATACAGAGCTTATGTTTGCGATTCAGAAAAGGTATATACTGGATAAAACTCGTATGGATTTTTCTCCCTTCGAATAACTCAGGGCGAGTTGGGAAAAAGACAGACGTATAAATCTCCGCTTCAGGATACATCTCCATGAGCTTCACAAATACCCTCTCTGCCCCACCCCAGTGAG
>CAZVRL010000047.1:0-2395 GCA_964630285.1 uncultured Candidatus Peribacteria bacterium
TCGACGGTATGAAATCGTATGGCTGTCTTATCGGGAAAACGGAGAGTGACCGCTGGGTTTTTTGTTTTTCCATCAAAAGAATGAAAATCATCTTCGTCGTACGTATACTCAGTGGCCGTCTCTGAAATCTGTGGGAATTGTTCTCTCACTCGCTCTCGTATATCCTCCATCCTGTCAGAATACGGCGCCAAGACGACCTCGATATGATCCCAGCCACCAAATGGTCGACTCGGTTTCGGATACATCAACTCAATACACGGAATCTCCCATGATTCATATTGCAATGGTGGATGCGATTCAAACATACACACTTCCCTTCCCTTTATCTGTGTACTCACCACGAGAGAATACTTCGTGAGCCATTCCGCCTTGAGCTCATCACCCTCCTCAATACTCGAAGCTCGGTACGCAATATGGTCTATCGTGAGTCCCGTCAAATCTACACCGATAGATGAGAGATTTTGGAAGAGTTGCGCTAGAAAAGAATGCATATTCAAAAATATAAAAATAAAATGCTCTGGTCGTGCTCATGGTCGTGGGTTGCTTCGGGGATTATTTCTGGTTGTTATATGGAAGTATAAACATGAAATCTAGGTCAGGATTTTCAGAAAATATTGTCTTCGAAAAGAGATTTCATTCTGGATCAGCTCCAGATTTCATGTCAACAAATTTCATTGTCTTACTAACACATATATTTTTTCATCATTCTGGTTTACACTCAGAAAATCTTTGAGTATAAAAATTGAAATTCTCAAGGTTATATTCTTTAAAAATTACTGGCGCATACCCGTAAATCCTATTTAGCAACTCTATCATTGTTTTGACAACTTCCGAATCGGGAGAATATTGTGAATTATATAAGAGAATAATTCATCCCCAATTTTCTCTTGAATCTTTATGAGTGACGGGGAATTCTATACCTGCAGGCACTGTCTTATATGTAGACTCTGATTGTACAATTCAAAAAGCTTGTGCAATCTCTCAACGAGCAACTCAAAGATTTATTCTATCATCACTTTTAGTTGCATCCACACCTAATATTTCCAATTTCTTGAGATAAGAAAATGTTAAAACATTACTCCGCGGAACACATGGCTTAATCTCTTGGTTTTTTGCATCACAGGAGAGGGCAACCTGTATTGTTCTAGTATTAACAGGTACGGTTGCAACAGTCAATGATACATTTTTTTCCGAGTCTATTTTTTCTATCTTGGCTTCAAAGTCAAAATTCTCACTGCCCACAACATCTCATAAGTCATTTAAATATATAATTTTCAACGATGAGTATGCATCATATCACTGTAACTCTTTTTCGTTTGAGAGTAAGGGTTCGGTGCCTACATTTTTTACTCATATACTAATTCCAACCTCACCACTTGTCACCAATATTTGATTACGTTTATTCCGCAATTCTGCATTCAAGACAGTCTTATTTTGGTCAGCAGTTATATCGTTAGAACGTTTAGTTTCAGAATACATTGGAACTGCCATGACAACTCATATTATCACAGCTATTGAACCTAGCCAAGAAAGTACTTCTTTAATTTTATCCCAAGCTGTCTTCTTTTTTGCCATATTTCATGTGGTTTATTCTGTTAATTTCATCTTATTTTTCTAGGTTATAATTTTGGAGTTATTTTTTACTGACAAGCTTCACAACTCGGCCCGTTCAGAATAGAACACATGACCTTTTCGGCCTCAGTGTATTCTTTCTTTGGTTTTGCAGACATCTCGAGTTCACCTGTTGGTGCTGATGGAGCTGATGCAGGAGCTGCAACAGCTTCGAGTGATGATGTCTTTGTTGTAGACGAGAGAGAATCAGAAACAGCTGCAGAAGAGCCTGTAGATTTTTCGATAGCCGTAGCACCGAGAGTTCGGAGGTAATAGGTTGTTTTGAGACCCATTTTCCATGCCATCATGTAGGTGTCTTGGAGGACTTTTCCTGATGCGCCCTTGATGAAGATGTTTACTGATTGAGACTGGTCGATCCATTTACCACGAACAGCAGCAGCTTTGATCACCCACTCTGGTGAGATCTCAAATACTTCTTTGTACTTCGCACGGATACGAGCTGGGATACGTTCGATTTTCTGGATAGAACCATCGTGGAACTTGAGTTCTGCGACCATCTGAGCGTCCCAGAGACCGATTTTCTGGAGATCAGCGACGAGATAGTCGTTGATGACTGTGAATTCTCCTGAGAGGTTTGATTTGACGTAGAGATTTTTGTAGATGGGTTCGATACATGGATAGACACCGACGATGTTTGAGATAGTAGCTGTCGGAGCGATAGCCATACAGTTACTGTTTCTCATACCATACTGCTTGATAGACTCACGGACTGGAGTCCAGTCGAGGGTAGAGGTACGATTGACTTCGATTTTTTCACCACGTT
>CAZVRL010000048.1:0-2260 GCA_964630285.1 uncultured Candidatus Peribacteria bacterium
GGTACACTTCCTGAAATGGGCAAAGGCTTCGGGCCTGCAGGGAAGGGTATGGGTGGACACGGCCCCCGTGGTGAGGGTCGTCGTGGAGAATAGTATCTCTTTTGACTCCCTTGAAATTTCAGGGGAGTTTTTCTTTTTAGAATTGTTATATACTTTATTTGATGCTGGAAACTCTCTCAGATGCTCAGCTCGTGGCCAAGACCCTCGAAAATCCTGATAATTACATTCTCATTATCGACCGTTTTGAAGAATCTATTCTTCGTTATGTGGGGAGAATGACGGGGGCGTCTCACGAAGAAATCGAAGAACTCGGACAAATTATTTTTATCAAAGCATATCGATCGCTTAATGGTTTTGATATTCGTCTCAAGCTCTCGAGTTGGCTCTATCGAATCGCTCACAATGTGTGTGTTGATTATCTCAGAAAAAATTCTAAAAAAAATACCCTTAGTCTCGATGCAGACGATGAGTATAGTCAGGCTCTTATAGAAAAAATATCGAGCCATGAAAATGTCTCACTGCATCTCTCTGAAGATGCCCAGAGACAAGGTGTCCGTGAAATTATCCAGATGCTCCCTGAAAAATATCGAACTGTTATCCTCCTTTTTTTCATCGAGGATAAAAGCTACGAAGAGATAAGTGATATATTACAAATACCTGTGAATACCGTTTGAACCCTTCTGAATCGTGCGAAAAAACATTTTCTTGCTCTCACCCAGGAACCACAATTTTCTCACCTTTTTACCTATGCCTAAACTTCGAGAATCCATATTGGCTGACATCCATGCAAAAAATATCCGCCCTCGGGCACGTTGGCAGTATATTTTGCTTCATGTGGGACTCTACACGAGCTGAATCATCACTATTATTTTGTGATCTTTTGCATGTGCATTTATGATTCTGGAGTTTTCGCTTCCGGAGAGAGCTTATGTGCGTTGGACGGAAGACCAGGAGAACCTGGGGTGGTTACTTGCACTTCCATACCTATGGTGAATAGGTCTGATTTTGGCACTCACAACAGGATATTTTATATTTTCTAAAACCTGAAGAAGTTATCGTTTTCATGCGGGGGCTATTGTTCTTGTTTTGATTGTTGGTTCGATAGTTGGAGGAGAGGTCCTCTATATCTCGCGCATGGCCCATTGGAGTGATCGTCAGATGCAGCGCTTTGAGCCAAGGTATAGAGATATGCGTCAGAATTTTGCTCGTATGTTGCCACGTCCAGAGGAAGGGCTCTTACCTCTTCGAGTTTTGAGTGTTGATGGCGATATTATTCATGGGGAAACCCCTGACGGACAGAGTTGGGAAGTGAATCTCCAGTGCTCTTCTGATGAATGTAGAGCAAGAAAAGAAAAAATTCTTATTGGCCGCCCCGCTCTTTTTGAGTGATCTATTTCAGAGCTTGGGAAATTTTCTGCAAATGAACTCTTGCCGCCACCGAAAGGCATGATAAAAAATAAGGGAAAGAAAAATCTTCTTCCTTCAATTGATTTTCAGTCAGACACTACTTCCACAAAAAATGCAGAATAATCCTTTGCATATGAGAGAAAGTCTATATTATCTGTCGTAATGATGCAGCTGACTCTCAAGCAGAAGATTTCTCTTTCTATCCTCCTGGCTGGAATTGTTTTTGGTGGTATTTGGTATTTCTTTTTTCAGAAAGATTCTTCCTCAACCGATGTCCCATCTCGTTCATCAATTCCCGAGTCAGTCGTGCCTGAAAATAATGATGATATCAGAATTCGTCATCTTACTTTGATCGATAAAGCCCTCAAAGAAGCGATTCTCCGTAACTCAGCTTTACCACTTCCGGAGAACGCTCTCCAGGTTAACTTTGAAGAATTATCTATTGTTTATCAAGGTAAAGCCGGGAGAGATTTTTTTGATATACTTGGGCTCAATGACTTGATGGACCCAGCAAACGGTGTACGTTATGATTATGCTCTTTCTGCCGATAAAAAAACCTATCAAATAGTTACTTACCTGGATGATGTACAGAGGAGTAATACTCTCCTCGAAAAGGCTGTTTTTTATTCTATTTGAAATAGTACAGATTTATTTATTCGTGATTTTGCAGGAAATATTATTCGTCGTGCACAAATAGGAGCAGCTATTATGGACATGTCTAATTCGGAAAATCGAAAAAAAATAGGACTGGAGCCACTCAAAAGTTGTAAGGAAATATCTATCCTCAAATGAGCTCTAACAAAACCTAAATCTGGTGTGTATACTATTGATATTGATGGTCAGAATACAAAGG
>CAZVRL010000049.1:0-2255 GCA_964630285.1 uncultured Candidatus Peribacteria bacterium
TGATGCTCATCGAATCATCGATGATTCCCTTCCCTTCTGAAATCCCCCTTCTCGCGATAGGAATTCAGTCAGCTAGGGGCACAATGAATCCTGTTATCGGTCTTGTAATATCTCTCATTGCGATATTTATTGGAGCATCAGCAAACTATGCTATTGGACGTTTTATTGGGGATATGTTCTTCGAAAAATATGGTAAGTATTTCCTAATCAAGAAACACGCCTATCACGAAGCAAAACGCCTCTACTCCGAAGACGCTACGTTCTATACTTTTTATGGTCGCCTCATGCCTCTTGTGAGACAACTTATGTCTCTACCTGCTGGTATGGTGCATATGCCCTTCTGGAAATTTATGGGTCTCACACTCGCTGGCTCGACTCTCTGGCACACGATACTGATCACGCTCTGATATTTCATTGGTGACAATACGACACTTATCAAAAATTACCTCACCTCCATCACGCTCCTCCTCATTATCTCAGGAATTATCTTTTTCGGATATAAACACCAAGCATTATTGAAAAAAATGCTGAAAAACCTGAAACAATCCTAGAGCACATCCGCTGCTGATAACGATATAGAGTGTCGCGGTAATCACGTGTGGTCACCAGATAAAAACAGGATCAGCACCAACAAGACGCCCCACAATGCGCTCATCTTGAAAAAGACGAAGATGGTAACGAAGTATAGCAATCAATACCATGGCCATGAGAGTGAGTGTGAGACCAATAAAGACCAGTAAGACCATCCATATCTCACGAATCTCGGTGAGTGACTGATTGAACCGCTCGAGACGAGAGCGGAGATTGGTGACTTCCGTACCGGACTCAAACAGATCACGAAATTCCTGAATACGTGTCCAGAGTATACCGGTATCCATGCCCTGAAGTGGGATAATGATAGTATCTGGGAGAGGATTCTCTCCTGCGAGAACACTGGTAATACCAGGATTACGTTGTATCTCGCGATCCAATGCTTGTTCACGAGTGATATATTCGAGGGGCTTCTGGAGTCCTGCTGTCGTAAGACTCTGAGCAAAATCACGCATACGTTGACTCTCAAAGGTGTAGACTGGATTCAGGGCAAGAGGATAGGTAAATTGACTCTCTAGGGCCGTTCTCTCTTCTGAGAGGAAACGAAGCATAGTCACACCTATCAAAAGCGTCACAAGAAGCAAAGAAAAGCCAAAAATAACCCCGAGAGAGGCATAGGGCATGCGACTCATGTGATGCCATGAAGTACGAAGGAGTAATTTGAGCATAGAAGACTCTTCTCACGATATAAATTTTCCGGCAAAATACAAACAATGACCCTTATGAGGGCCATTGTTTTTTTGTAAAATTACGTTGTATTACTTTGCTACTGAATCAACAGTGACGTATGTAGAACGAACTGATTTACCATCAAATCGTGTACGACCTTTTTCGTAGAATCGAACGACACCATCAACAACAGCCTGGAGTGTAAAGTCCTTGCCCTGGATGACACCAACGCCTGGGAAAATCTTGTTTCCTTTTTGACGAACGATGATATTACCAGCAATAACTGGTGTTCCTGCGTAGACCTTCACGCCACGACGTTTTGCTTGTGAGTCGCGACCGTTTTTGGTTGAGGAGAGTGCTTTCTTATGAGCCATATACTGTTAAATAAAAATGAAAAATGAACGAATTAGTTGTTTTGATTGCTATTTGCTGTACGAGCGAAACGAGCATTCACTTTGTTTGCTTCTGCATTCTTGTATACATCGAGTTTCTTTTTAAATGCATTACCAGTTTCCTGAGATGCTTCGATAAATTCTGTTGCAAGAGCCTGAGCAAATGGTGTTCCTTTCTTGCTCTGAGCAGATTCTTTGATCCACTTAGAAGCGAGGAAGAATTGACGCTTTGGGAGGACATCACCAGGAACCTGGAAGATAGCACCACCGATACGTTTTGGACGTACTTCTACACGTGGCATGACATTTTCAAATGCTTTTTCCATGATAGCTTCTGGATCTTTGTTTCCGCGCTCTTTGATGATAGTAAATGCATCATCAAGGAGATTACGAGCAAGGTGCTTCTTACCGCCCTGCATAATATAGTTAATAAACTTTTGTTTCTGTGTGATTATCATAATGAGAAATATTATTTTTTAGGACGTTTAGCACCATATTGACTGCGTGACTGCTTACGATCAGCAACTCACTGAGTATCGAGTACACCACGAACGATATGGTAACGTACACCCGGAAGATCTTTTACACGACCACCACGGATCA
>CAZVRL010000050.1:0-2148 GCA_964630285.1 uncultured Candidatus Peribacteria bacterium
TCGTCCTCGGAATGTTTCTTTTGGTGTTTCATTCATAAAAATAAGGTAAAGAATAAATATGTCTCTCAATGCAGTAATACTGAGTTTTAGTTAGGGAGGCTCCAGAGGAAAATAGGGTACAAAAAAGCGCTCAATTGAGCGCTTGTAGATAGATATGATATGCGTGATAGGCCGCAGTGTTCTTCGCGGTTTTCCCGGTCAGTGTCATCCAGGTGATCAAAGGAGCTTTTTAATCATCTTAGGAAGTATTTTAGAATGATTTGATATTCTGTCAAAATATTTTCCTAGATTCTAACATCAAACGCAACTAGCCTGGAAACATGCATCAAAAAAGGGTACGATAGAAAAAGACTTCAATTCTTCTCTACTTCGTACCCTTTTTGTATTCTATGGCACATCTTACCGAACACAACCTTCATTCAATTGAAGATATGATCAGATTATGACTTACAGACTATCGTATCGCTCAGAATGTAGGAAAACATCAATCAGTCATTTCTCGTCTGTTTGAGAGGCATCCTCGTACTACATTCGTCGCTTCCGAGGTAATTCTTGCTCGTTCAAAATCACATTCAAATGCCACAAAAAACCATCAGAGAATTCAGCAAGGATCACCACTTGAGAGATTCATCGTCAAACACATTAAACAACGATACTCTCCCGATCAAGTTGCAGGAACATGGGTTGAACAACAATGGAGACTTCATTGAACCAACGAGAGGCTCTCAAAGGACACAGTGTATCACTTCATCTATGAACACCATCCTTCGCTCATTAAGAAGTATTTCAGACGAAGGTGAAAGAAGTATCGTAACAAAATCAAAGAACAAGCAGATGGTAAGTATCAGCTGCAACAGAGACGGATGATTGCAGAAAGGAATATACGATATCCGGCAATCAACAAGAGGGACAAATATTGAGGCAGGAAACTTCTCTGACACTGGGAAGGAGATACTATCATCGGTAAAGACAGAAAATCTGTCCTTCTCACTATCGTGGATCGCAAGAGTGGATATCTCATAGTGAAGAAGTTGGCTCTTGGGAAGAATGCAGAATGAGTCCTACAGACCATGAAGCATCAAGTAGCACCAGAAATACCCAAACATCTGAGAGTGACACTGACATTTGATAACTGAAGAGAATTCGCAGAGCACAGGATGATGGAACACTTCACGGGTTTCACTGTCTACTTTGCCAATCCCTACCACAGCTGGGAAAGAGGAACCAATGAAAACACTAACGGGCTCATCAGAGAATACTTTCCTAAAGGAACTGATTTCAATACTGTGACAGAGCAAGAACTTGAGAAAGTAGCGAAACAGATTAACATGCGACCCAGAAAGAGACTTGGCTATCGTACCCCTTTTGATATGTTTCAGTCATACTAGTTGCGTTTCAGATTAGAATTCGTGTTTATATAATTGACATTTTATATATATAAATAATATAAATATATTAAAAATAATTTTTATATGGAAAGTCACATTACTCAATGATTGTTTTTTGCACAAGTTAGAATAAAAAGTGAGATACTTGATGCTATTGTACCAGGTAAAACGCGAGATGTAGTAGCTAGTATCCTAGAAAATGCGGAAATGACTCAATGATCAAAATTTGATAAGAATGCACTTGTGTTTACTTATGGTACCCAGAGGGTTGAGCTTACCGAAAAAGGGGTCACCTTTTATGATGGATTTGGGACAGCATGGTGAATGGCAGAATTTCAAAACTCATAAAAAATAATAAAGCACCTGGAGGTGCTTTTTATAATTATTCCTCTGTCTCAATTTTTTGAAGTAGTGGCTCTATAATTTTACCCCACCGCAACTCCTACGATGCTCCCTATGCCAAAAGTGACAGCTGCAGCTGCGAGGCCAAAAATCATTTGTCTGAAACCAGAGTACCAGACATTTTTACCAGTGAAGAGTGTGATAGCCGCACCTATGACAAATAACCCTACCGCACTTCCAGCAACGCTCGTGATAATAGCAGCTGAACCACTCAGAAATATGAATGGAGCAACGGGGATAATCGCCCCAATGGAGAAAAGAATAAACGAATAAATCGCAGCTTCCCAGGCAGACCCCTTGAGCTCTTCGCTATTTATACCGAGTTCTTCTCGGACGAGAACTTCGTGAGCATGTTCTG
>CAZVRL010000051.1:0-1610 GCA_964630285.1 uncultured Candidatus Peribacteria bacterium
TATGCGTCTCCCGTAGGAGCTCAGAGTATAAGTGGCATAGTAGGTCTCTATAAAATAAAAATCCCCAGGATGACCTGGGGATTAAAAGTATAAATTATACGAAAAACTACCTGGTCACTGGAGTGAGCAGGCGCATCATAGAAGATGTGAGAGTAGTTCGCATAAGAGGAAGTATAGTCTGAGAAAAAGAGAAATCAAGACAATATTACCACGGACCGATAGGCATATAGGGTGCATGATCTGCATCCATATTTGGATCCAGTCCGAGGGCTTTGCCGATAAGAGGACTGAGGACATGTTTATCGAGTCATTCTCGAGCATCAGGCGACACTATAAGCGTTGCAACAGCAAGTCAAAAAGCTATCTGTAAGGCGCGACTCGCTGTTTTGAGTTTACTGCGAGTGGGTAATGAAGAGGGGTTTTCCATAGGTAATCAAAGTAAATAAATACAATTATTGTTTCAGTGAAATAATGACCACAAATCCTTCATCGAGTTCTACTTCTTTTGCCTGACCTGATGATGTACCGAGAGTACAGAGAGTTTCTTTTTCAATCATACCCTGATGTGCTGAGAGTATTTTTCCGAGCATATCATTTTCAGAAGTGAGTGAGAGTTGGAGTCTATCAGTGACTTGGAAGCCGAGTTCTTTTCGAGCATCCTGGATACCACGAATCATATCACGAGCGTACCCTTCGAACGTGAGCGCCTCATCGAGGGTTGTATCGAGACCGATAACATAGCCAGCACTCCCTGCAAAGGCAATAGTTGAGCCCTCTTTTGGTGTATACACCGCTTCAAATTCATCCGCCGCTAGAATCATTTTTCCTTCTGGTGCTTCTGGGACTGTGAGTTCGAGTGTGCCCTCTGAAGTTAATGTCCCCTTCCCTGTTTTTGCATCAGCGATGATTGTCTTCATCCATTGTTTTCTTTCGGTCGCTCCGATTTTTTTTGCATCTGGAGAGTAGGTAATCGTGACATACTCTGAGACATCTTTCACACTGTGAATTTCCTTTACGTTGAGTTCTTCTGCGAGCGTCTCTCGTGCGCTCTCATCAAGCTCGAGAGTAATCGTCGCAGCTCGAAGTGGTTGTCGGACGCGGAGTTTCTCACGTCCACGAATCGCGAGACCGAGATTCGTGAGATTTTGGAGGTCTGTCATTTTCTGATTGACGTCGAGATTGATGAGTTTGGTATTTACGACTGGGAAGTCAGTGAGATGGACCGAATCCGTCGTATTCATGAGATTCTGGTAGAGATGCTCTGTGATAAAGGGACAAATAGGTGCGAGAAGTTTTGTCATCGTGACGAGGACTTCGTGGAGCGTCTCGTAGGCGCTTTTTTTATCTGCATCGAGTTCACTTCTCCAGAATCGTCGGCGATTGCGTCGGATATACCAGTTATTGAGACCATCGAGGAAGACCATAATGGCATCACATGTTTTCTGGAGATCATACGCATCCATTGAAATTCTCGTGTCTTGAATGAGTGTATGAAGTCGAGAAATAATCCAGGTATCGAGTTCGTGTGTTTTTGGCGTGTTATAAATTCCTCCTTTTTTATCTTTTCTTTCTTCTTTTTTCTCTACTTCTGGTTCCCATCCGTCGATATT
>CAZVRL010000052.1:0-1511 GCA_964630285.1 uncultured Candidatus Peribacteria bacterium
TAGAAGTATTTACTTGACTGGAACTCGTTTCACAAATGGCCTACTTATTTGCTGAAAAAAGAGATGCAGGTTTACCAGGCGCTATATGTCATCACTGGACGGTATTGTGGTATAATTTTTGGAATGAATGCAAGAAATGAACTCTCTTTCAGCACGTGCCAATAATGCTCTGTCAGAGGACGAATAATAAAACAGACATGTGATATGGCCAGCATACTTTTCTCCTTCTCGAGCTCGAAAAAAGATATGTTCTCAGTACGGATGGCAAAACTGGAGTCACCATGAAGGAAGCCATCAATTTCAGTCAGGTTGAGAAGGATGTTTTTCGTACAGTGAAACAACATGATGGCTTTGCGCTCGAGAGAATACGCACTTTCAAGACTCCACACAAATTTGCAAAAGCACTGGATGCTATTCCTACAAAAGAAGTAGAGATAGCCCGCATTATGTCGGGGGATAGGCGAGACCAGAGCGTGTAGTATTTTATCAGAATAGATTTTTCAAAGTATTTTGACTTTTTGTTGTAAATAAATTTAATACTTACATACAAATAAAGTTATGAATGAAATAATTCAGGTTCTCCAAGAACCACTCCCGCGTGTTTCTATCGATGCCTTGTCTACTTCAGATAAGCCAAGAGTACTCGTCATGGGTGGTGGAGGAATAGCCCCTGGAGTCGTCACAGCGACTGTCACTATCGTTCAGAGATTATTGGAGCGATGATTTCATCCTGTTGGTCTCCTGGGGAGTTGGGAGGGTGTGCAGAGAGGGTGAGAAATGGGTGTTTGTGACTTTACTCAGATAGAGTCTTCTGTACTTCAAAAACTAACTACTGAATGAGGCACGTGTCTTGGTCCAGGAAGAGGTATGCTGACGAGAGATCAATTTTCTCTGATGCATTGATTGAGACAGAAAATAGGATTTCTCGGAACAGCAGTGGTTGGCGGAGATGGGACCTTATCGGGTTCTCAAGCACTTCAATACTCTCTCGATAAAAGTGGTCAGCCTATCAGCAACACTGTTGCCTGTATCAAGACGATTGACGGTGATGCAGAGGGGAGTCTTGCTATAGGATTTCAGAGTTCTGCCTTTGTCTATGCTCAGTCTGTTCAGGCGATGATGCGAGAGATTCCATGGGAAGACGGCATAGGAATAGTGGGCGTATATGGTCGTGATAATGGCCACCTGACACTCCGTGCTGCCGCACTGGCAGCACCAGATGGTGCACCTATTGTCACTCTTGTTCCAGAATTTCCTGTGACTCGTGAACACTTCCTCAATCGTGTACGGGAACTCAAACAGCAACATAAGCATGTATGTATCGTCGCTTCAGAAGGATTTTCTTTTTCTGGAGAATGACAGATTATAGATCCAAAAAAAACTGACGGAGCTGGAAATCCGAAACTTCTCGGATGTATAGAAATCCTCGAACAAATCATCCGAGCTGATGAGTGAATCAAGGCACTTGGCAAATACAGTCTCCGCACCTCTGAACCGTGAATCATGACACG